>JAVEYP010000021.1:0-10757 GCA_034003445.1 Desulfobulbus sp. | reverse complement strand
AACCCGGACAAGTTCAACGAAGACATCGTTGTGCCCCGCTCGCGGGTGCCGGACATGATCCGCGCCCTGGAGGAGATCTCGACCCGCTATGGTGTGCCCATCATCAACTGTGGCCACGCCGGCGATGGTAACATCCATGTCAATGTCATGGTCGACCTGACCAAGCCGGACATGCGTGCTACGGTCGACCAAGTGCTCGACGAGATTTTCCGGACCACCGTGGCCATGGGTGGCTCAGTGAGCGGTGAGCATGGCATTGGCACGGCCAAGGCACCCTACATAAGCCTGGAGCTGGACCCGGCCACCCTGGCGACGATGCGGGCTATCAAGCAGGCGCTCGACCCGCACAATATCATGAACCCTGGCAAGATCTTCCCCGAGCCTGCCGGCGCTTCTCCAACCTGAGGGACCATGACAGCGCTAAAAGACCTCCAAGACTACGCTGAACAGATCAGCCAGTGCGTGCGCTGCGGCGCCTGCCAGGCTCACTGTGCGGTCTACCGGGAGACCCTGCGCGAGGGCTCCGTGGCGCGGGGTAAAATCGCCCTGGCCGCAGCAGTCCTGGCCGGCGAGATCGGCCTGGAACGACGACTCAGCGAGGAACTCGGCCTCTGCCTGCTGTGCGGCTCCTGCGTGACCAAGTGCCCCAACCAGGTACCCACCGACAGCATCGTCGCCGTGCTGCGAAGACAAATTACCGACGAGCAAGGCCTCTCAACCGTGGGCCGAGGTGTGGCGGCGCTGACCGGCTCCAAGATGCTGCTGCGCGGGCTGCTCAAGGGCGCAGACCTGCTCGCGCCGCTCGTGTTCAAACACATCCCAACAACCAGCGGTCTGCGCTTGCGCTTTGCCCCGGCCGCCCTCAAGGAGCGCAGCCTGCCGCCCATCCCGGAACGCAGCCTGTTCGCCCGAGTTCCAGAGCACACACCGTCCGCACCAAACAGGCCCACCGTAGGTCTGTTCGCCGGCTGCGCCATCTCCTGGCTCTACCCAGCGGTGGGTGAGGCCCTGGTGCGACTGCTCCACACCTTCGGCTACGGCGTGTTCCTGCCCCGGACCCAGGGTTGTTGCGGCATGCCGGCCCTCTCGTCGGGAAATGGCCCGCTCTTCACACGGCTCGCCGCAGCGAACCTGGAGGCCTTTACGACGCAGGGCACCGAGACCGTCGTGACCGCCTGCGCCTCCTGCGGCGGCGCCCTGACCGGCCACTACGCCGAGTTGGACGATCCGGGCCGCACTTTTGCCGGTCGGGTCCTGGACATTCATCAGTTCCTCGACCGGGAAGGCGGGATCGAGCGCCTCGCCGCCCTGCCCAGGCAGACGGAGCAGCTGCGTGTGACCTACCACGATCCCTGCCACCTGCGCACCCGGGGTATCACCCGTGAGCCGCGCGCCCTGCTGCGCGCCCTGCCCCAGGTAGCCCTGGTTGAGATGGAGGAGGCTGCCAGCTGCTGCGGTCTAGGTGGCACCTTTGCCGCCACCCAGGTTGACCTGAGCCGCCGCATCGGCGACCGCAAGGCAGCCGCGATCGCCGCCACGGGCGCCGAACTGGTGGCCACCGGCTGTCCTGGCTGCGTGCTCCAGCTGCAGGACAGCATCGACCGGGCCGGGCTAGGGGTGCGCGCGGTGCATACCTTGGACTTGGTGGATCAGGCCCTCCACGGTGACGCTGCATGAGCGCCACAAGGTCAAGGATCGTTCGTTGAACACGCCCGTTATCACTCAAAGCTCCACCGCGCATTGGAGTTGCCAGTTCTACCACGCCGTGCTATGCAGGCGGGCAGAGCATTCGCTCATCGTCCGGGCACTGGGCCGGCCGTCACCACGCCGGCCGCACCCGTTCCCAACAACCCGGAGCCGTCACCCCGGTGACAGCCGCAGCCCATTGCCATGACCCCACCCAGCAACCATCCTGTCCGCTCCTTTTTCGCCTCAGTGCAGTTGGCCCTGCTTCTGCTATTCCTGCTCGCCGCCACCTCGATCATCGGTACCATTATCCCGCAGAACAGCCCGCCTTCGTTCTACATCGAAAAATTCGGTGCCAAGACTGCACGGCTCTTCCAGCTGCTGGATATCACCGACATGTACAACTCCTGGTGGTTCCTCGCCCTGCTCACGCTGTTCGCCCTGAACCTGGTGGTGTGCAGCCTGGAACGCCTCCCCGGGGTGATCCGCACGGTTCGTCGTGACGGACTGCAGACCTCGCCTGATCAGCTCAGCAAACAGCCCTTCCGCCAGACAATGGACATCGCCGCGCCGGTCGTTGAGGCGACCCGCCGGGCGGCAGACCTGCTCCGCGCCCATGGCTGGCAGCCCCGTGAAGCAACGGTGGCGGACGGAAGGCTGCTGTTCGCCGAACGCGGGCCCTGGTCCCGTTTCGGCGCCTACGTGGTTCACTTGTCCATCCTCATGATCCTCGCCGGTGCCCTGGTCGGCTCTTCCAGCGTGGCCTCACGGGTGCTCCGCAACCCGGACTTCGCCTTCAAGGGTTCGGCCATGCTGCCCGAGCAGGAGAGTATCAGCCACATCCTTGCCTTCAAAAGTGGCCAGCGCATCGATCTCGGTTTTTCCCTGCGCTGCGATGTCTTTGCCATCGAATACTACCCGAACGGCATGCCCAAAACCTACCGCTCGAGCGTCACCGTGCTCGAGAACGGCAAGCCGGTACGCACCGCCGACATTGAGGTGAACCGGCCGCTGACCCATCGTGGTGTCACCTTCTATCAGTCCAGCTACCAGGCCGGCCGAGAGTACTTCATCACCCTGACAAAGCAGCCCGACAACCTCACCCAGACCGCGGTCATACCACCGGCACGTGAGGTCTCGTGGCCCGCGGCCGGCGTCAATTACGGCATTATTAACCGAGAGAACCAGGGTGAGGTGACCAGGCGGTTGAAGATCTGGTTTAGCGACGGCCAGGGTGAACCTGCAGTCTTCTGGGTCCCTGCCGGGGAGGAAACCACGCTCGAACGGCCCAGCGGCAACTACCGTATCCAGGCCCGTCAACTCTATGCCACCGGCTTGCAGGCAGCCAAGGATCCCGGCGTTTGGCTGGTGTACAGCGGCTGCCTGCTTATGTTGGTCGCCCTGTACATTGCTTTCTTCCTCTCCCACCGCCGGGTGTGGGTACAGGTCGAGCCGACCGGGCAGACCTCCCGCCTCCTTTTCGCTGGTACGGCTAACAAGAACCGGGTAGCTTTCGAGAAAAAGTTCGCCGCCCTTGTCGACGACCTAGAAAACCACCGCTAACCTTTACCGCCGCCTCGCCCGCGGCCGGTTGCACGGACCATGGACAGCTCACAACTTTTTGGCATCACCATGATCGCCTACCTGTTTTCCGCAGCCTTCTATCTGGGTCTGCTCATCTTCAAGCTGCCGCGCGCCGGACAGATCGGCATGCTCTTGGCAGCGTTCGGCGCTGTGGTGCAAACCGGTGCGCTCGGCCTGCGCTGGTACGAGTCGTACCAGCTCGGCCACGGGCACGCGCCGCTGACCAACATGTACGAGTCGCTGGTGTTCTTTTCCTGGTGCACTGCTCTGCTCTACCTGTTCATGGAATACCGGTTCAAGGCGCGTTTAGTCGGCGCCTTTGTCATGCCCTGCGTGGCCGTGGCTATGGCCTACGCTTCGTTTTCCGACCGGATCGATGACCGCATCAACCCGCTCATCCCGGCCCTGCAGTCCAACTGGCTGATCGCCCACGTGGTCACCTGTTTTATCGGCTACGCCGCCTTTGCCGTGGCGGGCGCGCTGGGATTGATGTACCTGATCAAACGGAGGGCGGTCCAGCGGCAGGCGCCCCCTAATTCTATCGACGGTTCCCTGCCGGAGTTGCGGGTGATCGACGATCTTACCCACAAGACCATTGTCTTCGGTTTCCTCTGGCTCTCAGCAGGTATCATCACCGGCGCGGTCTGGGCCAACGAGGCCTGGGGCACCTACTGGAGTTGGGACCCAAAAGAGACCTGGTCGATCATCACCTGGTTTCTCTACGCCTCCACCCTGCACGCCCGCTTTACCCGCGGCTGGCAAGGCAGGCGCCTCGCCTGGCTGGCCATTGTCGGTTTTTTCGCCGTGTTCTTCACCTATTTCGGGGTCAACTTCCTGCTTTCCGGGCTGCACAGCTATGGTTCGAGCTAAGGCCGGCGCAGAAGACACCACGAACACGATACTCGGAGATGGGACCGACCATCCCGCGCATGGTTGACAAGGTTCTGCCAGGGCGCTATACATCAGCTATTGTGTAGTTTTTAATCAAAACATCTGAGCGAGGAGGAGTGAAATGAAACGAATACTGGCGGCCGGAGCCGTCTTGGCGCTGTGCTGTACGGTCGGCTGGGCAGGCACTGCCGTGGCCGCAGACAAGGGTCCCGCTGAGATCACCCTGGAGTCCACTATCGATCCTGCCAAGAACCAGAAGCCGGCGACCTTCCCTCACGGCGCGCACCAAGCTCGGATGGAGTGTACGACCTGCCACCACGGAGCGGATGCGGCCGGCAAGCGAATCGATTATGTGGAAGGCCAGAAGGTTGAGAAATGCGAATCCTGCCATAATACCAAGGCCGCCAGCATGCCCGACAAGCTGAACACCTTCAAGGGTGCGGGCCACGCCCTCTGCCAAGATTGCCATAAGAAGACCAAGCCGGAGTTGGCCAAGTGCTCGGTCTGTCATAAGTAACAACTGCCCTCAGGTCCGCCGCGGCGGACTAAAAAAAAGCTGTCCCGTCTGGGGACAGCTTTTTTTTATGTAACTCACTACACAGTGGTCGACCGCGGGGTGCTATTCCCGATCCACGTGCATTTTCGAAATATCACCCACCTGCAACACGACCTCACCCAGCGCAGTCAGCAGATTTAACCGGTTCTGGCGCACCGCCGGATCGTCAGCCATGACCATGACTTGATCGAAAAACCGATCAACCGGCTCCTTCATGGTGAGCATCTCGTGCAGGGCCTCCAGATAGGCGCGGTCGCGCACGAGCGGCAGGGCCCGCTTGCGCACCTCGGCGAGCGTTGCAAACAACTTCTGCTCGGCCTCCTCACTGAGCAGTTCGGCCCGCACCTCGCTGGATTGGTTTTCTTTGATGATGTTGCGGATGCGCTTAAACGAGCCGGCCAGCACCGAGAAACTTTTCTGGGCGCGGATGCGACCCAGCGCATCAATGCGCGCCAGGCAGTCGAGCAGATCATCGCAGCCCACTGAGGTAGCCGCCTCCACCATTTCCTGCGGCAGGCCGCCTGCCACCTGCTCGTTCTCGAAACGCAGCCGGATAAAGGTGAGCACCTCGGTCACGGTCTCAGGGTTTTGCTCAACCACACCCGCATAGCCAGCCAAAGCGGCGGTGGCTGTCTCGCGCAGGGAGAGGCGGAGCTTTAAACCGCGGATGATGCTGATCAGGCCGATGGCCTGGCGGCGGAGACCGAAGGCGTCCTTGTTGCCGGTGGGCTTCTCGCCGATGGCGAAGCAGCCGACCAGGGTGTCCAACCGGTCAGCGATAGCCACCAGCCCCCCGAGCAGGGACTGCGGCAGGTCGCCTCCGGAGCGCAGGGGCAGATAATGCTCCTCAATAGCCTGGGCCACCGATCTGCTCTCGCCGTCGTGCGCGGCGTAGACCCGGCCCATAATGCCCTGCAACGAAGGGAACTCGCCGACCATAGCGGTGAGCAGGTCGGCCTTGGCCAGTTGCGCCACCCGACGGGCATCCTCCTGCAGGTTCGGGGCGATCTGTGCCGCTAAGATCCCGGCCAGCGTGGTGATGCGGGCACTCTTCGCCTCCATGGTGCCCAACTGATTCTGGAAGACGATCCCCTGCAGTTCCCGACAACGGTCGGCCAAGGGCCGCTTGCGATCTTCGTTGAAAAAGAACAGGCCGTCCTCAAGGCGAGCCCGTAAGACCCGCTCATGGCCGCTTCTCGCCAGCCGCAGATCGTTGATGGTGGTGTTGTTGACCGCCACGAATAGGGGCAGGAGACGGCCGTCCCCGCCCGCCACCGGAAAATACTTCTGGTGCTCGCGCATCGAGGTCACCAGGGCCTCCTCGGGCAGCTGCAAAAACTTCTCGTCAAAGCGGCCACAGATGCCAAACGGTTGCTCCACCAAATTGGCAACCGTGTCGAGCAGCCCTTCGTGCAGCACAGGCTGCGCGCCCGGGATAGCGGCGTGCTCGCGCACAGCCCGCCACACTTCCTCGACGACCTGACGCCGCCGTTCGGCAGGATCAACGATCACAAAACGAGCGGCCAGGCCTTCCTGGTAGGCGGCGAAGCTGTCAACCACAAAGGCTTCCGGCGCCATAAAACGGTGGCCGCGGGTGGTATTGGCGCAGACAATGTTCTCAACCGAGAGTGAGATGGTCTGACCGTGGTACACACCGAGCAGCCACTGGATCGGTCGGGCAAAGGTTAAGCTCTTGTTGGCCCAGCGCATGGACTTGGGAAACACCAGTTCGCGAATCAGCGCTTCGAGCACCTCGGGTAGCAGGCTCAGCGCCTCCCTTCCCTGCACGTCTTCGCTGGCCACCAGGTATTCGCCTTTGGCAGTGTGCTTCACCTGCAGTTGTTCCGGCCTAAGACCGCGAGAACGGGCAAAGCCGATGGCCGCCTTGGTGAGGTTGCCGTCCGCATCGAAGCCGGCCTTCGTGGAAGGGCCGACGTGCTCCTGACAACGGTCGGGCTGGCGAGGCTGGATATCGTCGATGACGAGCGTCAGGCGGCGTGGTGTGCCACAGGTATGCACACCGGTAAAGGCGAGTCCCAAATTCTGCAGTTTTCTGGCAGCATTAGCAGCCACGGCGTTAAGGGCTGGCTGGATGTACCCGGCCGGGATTTCTTCTGTGCCGATTTCAAAGAGAAGTTCATGCATCGCAGTCAGTTCCAGTTGAGGTAGTCGGAAAGCGAAGCAGCGGCCTCGGTTGTGCGCTGCAGCCCGCAAAAAACGCCGGAATCAGCGGATGACACTCGTTTCGGCCGGTTCTGGCCATTCGCTGGAGGCAAACGTTGAATATCCGCTGGCAATATTTTTCACAACGACTTTATACCAGTCAAAGGCGCCACTGGCGGCGAGCACAGAGCCAACCCGCCGGCACATCGACTCCACTGGCCCGGTCGGATCTGCAGGCGGAGTAACGCCCTCACCAATGAGTGCGATCAGGTCCTCGATCCACAGAAAACGGTTCATGCGCACCGCTACCGTCACCAAGCCCCAAATGCCTGAAGCGACCGCGTTCTGTCCTGGTAAAGCCACCCCAGTGCACAACGCCACTGGCACGTCCACCTCAACCACGAGGTCAAGGCGCTCTGCCAGCGAGCCGTGCAGCCGACATTCGTAGCGTTCCATGCCCGGGGCCATGGCCAGCGACCGGTTGTGCAGAAAGTAAGGAAAGGCGATCTCCAGGTGGGCCGCCTCGGCTTCGAGTCGTGCCTTCATCTCCTCAAGAATGAGGTGGAAGGTCTTGAGGGTGAATTTACCGTAGAAGCGGTTAAGGATCTCGACGAAGCGGCTCATGTGCGTCCCCTTAAAGCGATGCGGCAGGTTGACGTACATGTTGACCCGAGCGATAGTCTGCTGGGTTTTACGTTCCTTGTCGAGGACGGTGATCGGGTAGGTGATGTTCTTGACGCCGACTTTACGGATGCTGATGCGCCGCAAGTCGGGCAGGCTTTGGATATCCTTCATAGGGCCACCGCCAACAGGAACACCGGGATGGCCGGCTCCGCCCTGTCGATGAGTGCTGTCAGCCGAGGTGCTTACGCACCACGCTCTTGAGTTCGTCCAGGTTGGCCGACTTAACCACATAGTCGTCCGAGGCCCAGCTGCCCAGATCGCGTTTGTATTCCGGGTACGCGGAGCAAAGGATAACGGGCAGGTCAGCACGCATTTCCTTCATCTGGCGGAGGACCTCGATGCCGTTCATGCCGGGCATGTTAATGTCGAGGATCACCAGGTCGGGTGGATTGGCGCGGAAGTGGTCCAGGGCCTCAGCTCCGTTTAGGGCCGAGTCGATCAGGTAGCCGTCGTCCTCAAACTCCCCGCGGTAAAGGAGTTGGATACCGGGCTCGTCATCGACGAGCAAAATCCGTTTCTTGTCCATGGCAGCCTCCTAGAGTTCCACTTCGCGAAGAAACCGGCAGGTTTCCTCCGGCGGCATGGGATTGATGTAGAATCCGGTCCCCCACTCAAAGCCGGCCATACTGGTCAGCTTTGGCACGATCTCGAAATGCCAGTGGTAGTGCTCCAGCGGCCCAGAATTCAGCGGCTGGGTGTGTAACACGAAGTTGTAGGGTACGTTGGGGATACAGGCGTCCAGCCGACGCAGGGTCTCGGAGAAGATTTCAGCCAGAGCGTTGAGGGAGGCATCATCCTGGTCGGTGTATGAAGAGCTGTGATAGCGCGGCATCACGCACATCTCAAACGGAGTGCGCGGCGCGAATGGCGTGAGGGTGACGAAATGGCTGTTTTCGCAAACCAGGCGGATATTCTGCTGGGTTTCCTGGCGGATGATGTCGCAAAAGATGCAGCGGTCCTTGTAGCGAAAATAGTCCAGGCTGCCGTTCAGTTCCGAGGTGACATGGTCTGGCAGGATGGGCAGGGCCACCAGCTGCGAGTGGCTGTGCTCGAGTGAGGCCCCGGCGGCCCTACCGAAGTTTTTGAACACTACCACATAGCTGAAGCGACGGTCCTTGGCCAGATCGCGGATGCGATCGCAAAAGGCACGGAAGGTCAGCAGCATTTGGTGCGGTGCCAGATGCGAAAAACGGTCGTTATGATTGGGGCTATCGATGATCACCTCATGAGCGCCGATGCCGTTCATGCGGTCGTAAAGCCCCTCGCCCTGCTTGTCCAGGTTGCCCTCGATGATCAGTGCCGGGTACTTGTTCGGCACTACCCGCAACTGCCAGCCGGGGGTGTTCGGATTACCCCACTCCCGGCCGTAGACGAGCACCTCGTCCGGGGTGGTCTTCTCGTTACCTGGGCAGAGCGGACAGAAGCCGCCCTTAGCCTTGAACTCCTCGATGAGAAAATCAGTCGGTCGCTGGCCCCGTTCCTGGGCGATGATGACCCACCGACCCAAAATAGGGTCTTTCCGTAATTCAGGCATGTGTTCTAGAGCCCCTGTTCCTTTTCTTTCAATTCCTGTTTGGTCTTGCAGTCGATGCAGAACTTGGCCACCGGCCGGGCCTGCAGCCGCTTTATTGCGATATCCTCACTGCATCCGGTGCAAATGCCGTAGGTGCCGTCGTCGATGCGTGCCAATGCCTTGTCGACCTTTTCCATGAGTTTACGTTCCCGTTCCCGAATGCGCAATTCGAAGCTCCGGTCCGACTCCATGGTAGCGCGGTCATTAGGATCCGGAATGTTTCCGGTCTGGCTGGTCATTTCAGTCAGGGTCTTCTCCACGTCGGAGTTAATCTTGACCTTCATTTCCTCCAGTTGTTTCTTGAACTGCAGCAGTTCCTGTTCATCCATAGCCGCTTCTCCGCAGGGGTGAATAAAAAGTGTTACTCACGCATGGCCAATTCAGGCCTGACAAACTCGCCGCTCTTGCCGCCGCTTTTACACAGCAGACGGATAACGGAAATCACCATGGTCTTGTCCACCGCTTTGCACATGTCGTAGATGGTCAGTGCCGTCACCGACACAGCGGTGAGCGCCTCCATTTCCACCCCAGTACGGCCAATGATGTCCACTTCGGCCTTGATGGCGATGGTGTGGGTTGCGTCGTCAAAAGAAAAATCGATGTCCGCTCTGGTGACCAGCAGGGGGTGGCAGAGGGGGATCAACTGGTCCACCTTCTTCGCCGCCATAATGCCGGCAATGCGCGCTACGCCGAGCACATCGCCCTTGTGCATGGTGCCGCTGCGAACCATCTGGTACGCCTCAGGCGACAGCGTGATCATGCCGGCGGCCACTGCCCGGCGGACGGTTTCTGCCTTGGCACCGACATCGACCATCTGAGCATTGCCGGCCTCGTCGAAATGAGTGAAACGCGCCTGCTCAACCATTGGCCACTTTTCCCTCTTTCCCGGCCTTTTTCTTCTGCTTGCCGAGGCTGCCATGGAACAAGCGGGAGAAGAACCCCTCCTCCTCGTCCTTGCAGAGGTCGTCAAACTTGCGCAGCAACTCTTTCTGTTCCTTGCACAGGCGGGTGGGCGTCTGCACCTGCACCTCAACCACCATGTCGCCCCGTGCGCCGCCTTGCAAACTGGCCACGCCCTCGCTCCGCAGAGTGAAGTGTTCGCCCGACTGGGTGCCTGCCGGGACTTTCAACTTAGCGGTACCGTATATAGTCGGTACCTCCACATCGCAGCCGAGGGCAGCGCGGGACATGGCCACTGGCAGGCGGAGGAAGATAATCTGTCCCTCTCGCTGGAAGTGCTCGTGCTCGTCCACGTGGATGACCACGTACAGGTCGCCCGATGGACCGCCGCGGCGGCCGCCCTCGCCCTCGCCGGAGACTCGCATGCGCGAACCGTTATCCACGCCCGCTGGAATGCGTACCTTCACTTTCTTGCTGCGGTTGACCAGCCCTTGGCCGTGGCAGTCGTTGCACGGATCGGTGATTACCTGGCCTGAACCGCCGCAGCGGTTGCAGGTGGTGCTCACCTGAAAAAAGCCTTGGTTACGAATCACCTGACCGCGCCCCTGGCACTGCGGGCAAACCTGGGGTTTGCTGCCTGGGCGTGCGCCCGTGCCTTCGCAGGTCCAACAAGTTTCCTTTGTGGTGATGTCGACCTCGCGACTGAGACCGTGGACCGCT
>JAVEYP010000020.1:0-10811 GCA_034003445.1 Desulfobulbus sp. | reverse complement strand
CGGGCTGGGCATGGCACCCGGGGCAAATATCGGCGACGGCATCGCCCTGTTCGAGGCCACCCACGGGACGGCGCCCAAGTATACCGGCTTGGACAAGGTCAACCCCGGCTCACTGCTGCTTTCCGGGGTGATGCTGCTGGAGTACATCGGCTGGCAAGACGCGGCGGCCTGCATCGAGCGTGCCCTGGAGGCGACCATCACCAACAAGACAGTTACCTATGACCTCGCCCGGCTCATGGAGGGGGCTACCGAACTCTCCTGCTCAGCCTTTGCCGGTGCTATCATCGACAATATGGCACGGTGATTCCTGACGCTGCGGCCTCCTGCGCTGAGGCTCTTAAGGATCTGCTTTTCCCGCCCCGCTGTCTGGGCTGCGAGCGGCGGCTGGAATCATCCCGGCCGCCGCTTTTTTGTGGCGAGTGCGTGCAGGCGCTTCGTTTCCTTGGCTCGCCCTTGTGCACCGGTTGCGGCCTGCCTTTCCCGGCCGGCGTCGACCACCTTTGCGGCGACTGTCTGGCTGGCCGTCCTGCCTACGATTTTGCCCGCGCCCTCTTTTCCTACGAGCCGCCGGTCCCGGCGCTCATCCTCGCCCTGAAATTCGCCGGCCAACTGACCGGTCTGGCGAGCCTCGGCGCCCTGGCTGCCCGTTCCCCTTTGCTGTCGCAATTTGCCGAGCCGGACCTGGTCCTGCCGGTGCCCCTCCACCCGGCCCGTCTGCGTGAGCGCGGCTTTAACCAGGCGCTGCTTATCGCCCGGGCGTGCTTGCCACACTGGAGGTCACGCATCGACACCGCACTGCTTCGCCGACACCGAGCCACTCGGCCGCAGGCGCAGCTCTCCGGACGGGAGCGACGCGCTAACCTTGCCGGCGTTTTTTGCCTTGAGGCGCCGGACCGTGTGCGGGGCCTGCGCGTGCTGCTCGTCGACGACGTGTTCACGACCGGCAGCACTGTACAGGAGTGCAGCCGGGTCCTGCGCGCGGCCGGCGCCGGCCGGGTCGAGGTGTTCACCCTGGCCCGTAGCTTCGCCCGCTGATCCGTCCCCCGAGTTTGCCAGCAATCTGTGGGCGAATTGTGAGCATCCGCCCCTGGCTTTTTACACCCCTCCTCCTTTTCTTCTTGTTTTTATTCGATAATTTTTCAGTGGTGTCGTTGAAGATTTTTTTTCAGCCCCGTCGTCGCGCCAAAAGCCTGCAGAGATGAGGGGTTATGGAAAACCCGTGCGCCCTAAGATGCTAACCGAAGCTCTGTCGAGTCTGATTGAGGAAGAGCGAGTTTGGTGGAGGATGAGGGATGTGCACAA
The DNA here is from genome assembly GCA_034003445.1 of Desulfobulbus sp. Lineage (GTDB taxonomy): Bacteria > Desulfobacterota > Desulfobulbia > Desulfobulbales > Desulfobulbaceae > Desulfobulbus. The sequence goes on along the minus strand of JAVEYP010000020.1, from coordinate 9,509 downwards.
TCTGTTGATAACTTTTGTATCTTTCATCCATATATTTGTTTTAATTGATATTTTTTCACACTACGCCAAAAAAGACGGTGTTCTTGCCAGTTCCAGACCCTCCTCAGCGCAACCACCTCTGGTTACAGGGCTTTTGGGGCTGTGCAGAACTCGTCTGTTTGCTCTCTGAAATCAGCTCAAACCGCTTTTGACCCGGTATCGAATTTTCGGTAGATCAGCCCTTGACCGGCGGTCACTGGATCGACCCGTTACACCGGTCGGCATCGCAATCAACCCGTACTCAGAAGGAACATCACTATGCCGTGGCATGCGCTCAAGACCTCTTTGCACGAAACCCTGCCAGACAGTGAATTTGGGCTGTGGATCAAGCCCTTGGAGTGCCGGCAACAGGAGGGTCCTCTGCTTGAACTCGTAGGCCCGGATCGGTTCTTCTGTGCCTGGGTGCAGGACCATTACCTTGAACTCATCCGTGAGAAGGCCAGGGAGCAGGGGGTGGCCGAGGAGGTACGGCTGCATGTGGCCGAGTCGCAGCCGGTGGAGGTCGAGAGCAGCCGTCAAAACCAGCTGCGGTTGCCCGGGGTGGCGAGCGGTGGACCGCGCCTGCGCTCCCTGCACCCGGCCTTCACCTTTGAGCAGTTCATGGTGGGCGAGTCGAACCTGCTCGCCCGTTCGGCCTGCCAGGCGCTGGCTACCGGTGACACCACCTTTGGCAACTGCCTGTTCATGAACAGTTCCACCGGGCTGGGCAAGAGCCACCTGACCCAGGCGGTGGTCCACCAGGTGCTGCACTCAGCACCGGCCACCCGCCTGCACTATCTGACCGCCCAACAGTTTTCGGCGGATATGGTCAAGGGGATCCGCACCAAATCCATGGAGCAGTTCTCGAAGAAGTACGTGAACAATTGTGACATGCTGCTCGTGGAGGATGTCCACACCTTGACCGGCAAAAACAAGACCCAGGAAGAGCTGAATACCATCCTCGACTATCTGATCAAGTCTGGCCGGCGGGTGATCCTCACCTCAGCACTGCCGGTGACCAAGATCGCCGGTATCGACGAGGACTTTCGCAGCCGCATGACCTCCGGTCTGGTGACCGGCATTGAGTCGCCGGACTACGAAACCAGGGCGCGCATCATCCGCCACAAGCTTCGGACGCACGGTCTGGCCGCAGACGAGGACCTGGTCGGCTTTATGGCTGAGAACCTGCAAGGTGACGTCCGCCGCATGGAAAGCGCCATCATGGGCATCAAGGCTAAATCCAGCCTGCAGGGCGTCCCGGCGGACCTGAACATGGCCCGCGAGGTTGTTTACAATTTGGTCGGGGCGCCCGCCACGATCACCGGCGAGGCCATCCGTGACCTCATCGGCCGGCAGTTCCAGGTGAGCGTCGACGACCTGCGCTCCCGCTCCCGCAAACGGGCCATCACCTTTCCCCGGCAGGTGGCCATGTACCTCACCCGAAAGCATACGGACAAGTCGCTGGCCGACATCGGGAGTATCTACAACCGCGACCACTCTACCGTGCTGTACGCCATTAAGGTGATCACCTTGGACATGGCCCGCCAGCCCTCGGTCCGCGAGCAGATTAGCACGCTCAGCGCCAAGCTCAAGTAGACCCCTTTCCGCCGGCGACGACTCCGTTTCCGGCGGCGCAGCCTGTGTTCAGAAGTAGACCCCTTTGACCTCCGGGCCTCCCGTTCTCCGCGCCGGCGAGCAGATCGCCTCGGCCGCCCGTGAAGCCTCCTTGACCATGTCGTTGATGCCGATGCCGCCCCAGCCAAAGCCGCAGAGGCGCAGCCTGTTGCGGTCGGCGTGCACGGCCTCGCGCCAGGCGAGTAGTCCGGTGTATCCCTCCTCCAACTGGGGGATGCCTGACACGGGGCGCAGCACGGTGGCAAACCGGGGCGCGTCCGGCAAATCGATCAGCCGGCGCAGGTCGTGGTAGACCCGCTCGATCAGCTCGTCGTCCGGCAGATCGAGCCGTTCGGGGTGGCGCCGGCCGCCCACCAGGGCCTCCAGCAACTGGCCGCCCGCCGGCGCCCGGCCGGGGAACATGTGCGAGGAAAACAGCGCCCCGAGCGTGAACCGCCCCTCTTGTTCCGGGGCCAGGTAGCCGAAACCAAAGGGAATGTTCGCTTCCACACCGAAACCGAGGAGCACGGAAAGGATACGCGCTTCCGGGATGGCCGCAAGCGGCGGCGGCTGGTCGGGCAGGGCCGCGGCCGTCAGCGGTAGGGCCTGGTTCACTGGCAGGGCGACCACCAGTTGGCGGCAGCGGTACTCGCCTCGCTCGGCCGACACCCGCCAGCCGCCTTCTTCCGCCGTGAATCGGTGGACACCGTTGTCGTACAGCAGCGCGCCCCGCGCCTCCAACCTCGCTGCCAAGTGCACAGGCAGAGCAGCCATGCCGCCGGTAAAGCTGGTCATGGCCGGCAGTCGCCGTTTTCCCCCCCTGTTCGCCTTCCTGGCATCGCGCATCCGACGGAACACCCCGCGTATCACTGACCCGTGGAGCCGCTCCAGTTTGCGCACCCCGGGCATGACCGCGTCGATGCGCAGCCTGTGGATATCGCCGGCATAGGTGCCGGTATAGACCGCGTCGGCAAAGGGTACCAGCGCTGGCCCGAACCGGTGAGCGACCCATTGGGCCACGGTCGGCTCACCTGCCAGCGGGGACCGCCACAGGTCGGCCAGCACCCGTATCTTGGCCGGCCACGGAATCAGCGGCTGCCGCAGGATGCTGAGCGGCTTCTGCGGAATGACCTGCAATCTCCCGTCCAGGCAGACGTACCGGACGAACCGATCGAGCGGCGCAGTGACCCGGTCCTGCTCCAGACCGGCCAGACGGATGAGAGTCCGGCTTTCCTCGCAGTTGTCCAGGAACCCGTGCGGTCCCCACTCCGCCAGATAGCCGGAACCGGCGAAGCTCTCGATTGCGCCGCCGGGCCGGGCCCACCGTTCCAGGACGAGCACACGCAGGTCGGGTCGTCGTTCCTCGAGGAAAGCGGCAACACTTAAGCCGGAGATCCCGGCGCCGATCACACAGACATCATACTGTTCCGGATTCATGAAGTTTTCCTGCTCGTAAAGGAAGCCCGGATGGGCTGTTGGGTTGTCTTGACAGGGTGGCAATCGTGCTTAACATAATGGCCGGATAAATGATAGCGGCTTCAAGGCCTTCAAAAAGAACGGGGAAATAACGAGTTCGCCGTCTTGTCGGACAGTTTTTATCACCCAACCAACAGAGGAACACCCCCATGACGGACAAACAGGTTGAAACCAAACAGTTTCAGGCGGAGACTAGAAAGGTTCTCGATATTGTTATTAATTCGCTGTACACCGAACGGGATATCTTTGTTCGGGAGCTGGTCTCCAACGCGGCCGACGCCCTAGAGAAATACCGGCACCAGAGCCTGGTCGAGAAGATCGAGTTCGATGCCCATGTGCCGCTCGAGATCACCATCGACTGCGATGACAAGCTGCACACCCTGACCATCACCGATACGGGCATTGGCATGACCCGGGACGAATTGGAGACCAACCTCGGCACCATCGCCCACTCCGGTTCGCAGCATTTCTTCGAGCAGTTGGCCGAGGCCGCCAGGAAGGATGTCAACCTCATCGGTCAGTTTGGCGTTGGCTTCTACTCGGTGTTCATGGCCGCGAAAGCGGTGCGCGTGCAGACCCGCTCCTGGGCCGGCGAGGAGGGCTGGGAATGGGCCTCGGACGGCGGCGGCACCTACACCCTCAGCCCCTGCCCGGGCCTGCACCGTGGTACGCGCATCATTATCGAGCTCAAGGATGACGCCCACACCTACGGGACCAAGTTCACCATCGAGCGGATCATCCAGCAGTATTCGACCTTCGTGCCCTTTCCCGTTAAGGTCGAGGGCAAGACGGTGAACACCGTCCAAGCCATCTGGACCCGTTCGAAAAACGAGATTAGCGACGAAGAGTACAGCGAGTTCTACAAGTTCATCGGCAACGCCATTGACGAGCCGCTGTACCGGTTCCACTTTTCTGCCGACGCACCGCTGGCGATCAACGCCCTGCTCTACGTACCCCGGGAGAATTTTGAAGTGCTCGGCATGGGCCGGATGAAGCCGGGCGTCAACCTCTACTGTCAGAAGGTCCTCATCGACCAGCACAGCGAGAACATCCTGCCCGAGTGGCTGCGCTTTCTCAAGGGCGTGGTCGACTCAGAGGATCTGCCGCTCAACATCAGCCGCCAGTCCCTGCAGGACAGCGCCCTGGTGGCCAAGCTGCACAAGGTACTGACCAAGCGGATCATCAAGTTCCTTGTTGAGGAGGCGGAGCGCGATCACGACAAGTACCTCGAGTTTTGGAAGACCTTCGGTATCTTTGTCAAGGAGGGGGTCACCTCAGACTACGAGTACCGCAACGAGCTTGCCAGATTGCTCCGTTTTGAGTCCTCAACGGGTGAGCCTGGCCAGATGGTCTCCCTGGACGACTATGTTGGTCGCATGCGCGAGGGGCAGGAGAGCATCTATTATATTAATGGGCAGAGCCGGGCCGCAGTGGAAAATGGGCCGTACGTGGAGTTGTTTCGCAAGCGGGGCGTGGAGATCTTCTACACCCTGGATGCGATCGACGACTTCGTGCTCAACCACCTGAGTGAGTACGCGGGCAAAAAACTGGTCTCCGCCGATCGGGCCGACCTGAAACTGCCGGAAACCCCCGAGGCCGCGGCCGCAAACACGGACACGCCCACCGGCGAGCCGCTGGCAGCGGATGCGCTGGACGCACTCTGCCGCTGGATGAAAGAGACGCTCGGCGCCCGCATCCAGGAGGTCAAGGCCTCGAGCCGGCTGGTGGATAGTCCGGCGATGATCGTCAATGTCGATGGCTTCATCACCTCTTCCATGGAACGGGTGCTCAAGGCCTCCGGTCAAGACGAGACCTTTGGCATGGGCACCAAAAAGGAGATGGAGATTAACCCGTCCAGCCCGCTGATCAAACGGCTGGCCGCTCTGAAAGACGCCGACGCGGTCTTTGCCGCTGACCTGGTTGGCCAGATTTACGATAACGCTATGATTCAGGCTGGACTGTTGGTCGATCCCATGGAAATGGTGCGGCGCAATTACCGCATTCTTGAGCGAGCTGCGGGAGAGGCCTAATCGTGGTTAAAGGTCTCGGAAAATCAACGATGTGGCCTGTCCGGTGAAGCGATGGGGAGTCTGCTGTTGAAAAAAGGTTGTGTTCACGATATAGGGAACACAACCTTTTTTTGCGTTCTGCCCTTGGAGGGAATCTCATGCGGCATATCTTGTTGCTGCTTTTCGCAGCGCTTTTTCTCCTTGGTGGCTGCCATGGTAAGCAGATTCGGCACCTTGCGTCGGACGCCGCCCTGATCAAGCCGGGAGAGTCGACCATCCGCGACGTGCAGAAATACCTGGGCGAACCTAACGGCCGGCGCGATGTGGCCCCGGGTGTGGCCGAACTCGTCTACTACGAGGACCGCCCCGGTTTCTTCGGCAACGTACCCGTGCTCGGCTCGATGACCAGTTCGACTGGCTACGAAATGATCGTTGTCACCCTGGAAAACGACCAGGTGACCGACTGTGAGTTTAGGACCTTCAACAAGAAGGACCACAAGTGGGTGGAGGATTTTACCTGGGAAGAGATCCAGTGAGCGAGCCATCAACCTTTGCCATCAACCGTGAGCGGATGATCGAGGAGCAACTGCTGCCGCGCGGCATCGCTGACCCGCGCGTGCTCAAGGCCATGCGCCAAGTGCCACGCCATCTGTTCGTCGAGGACGCCATGCAGGCGCACGCCTACGGTGATTTTCCTCTGCCCATCGGCAGCGGCCAGACCATCTCGCAGCCCTACATCGTCGCTCTGATGACCGAGGCCCTGCAACTCTCCGGCACGGAGCGGGTGCTGGAGATCGGCACGGGCTCCGGCTACCAGGCTGCGGTTCTTTCCCGTCTTTGCCTGCGCGTCTACACTATCGAGCGGATCGACGCGCTGGTCGGCAGGGCGCGGCGAGTATTTGACCGACTCCGCTACCATAACATCGTCTCCCGCATCGACGACGGTACCGAAGGTTGGGCCGCCGAGGCCCCTTTCGATAGTATCCTGGTCACTGCCGGCGGTCCGCGCATCCCGGCCCCTCTGCTGGCTCAGCTGGCCGACCCGGGACGTTTGGTTATCCCGGTGGGCGACCAGGGCGTGCAGGATCTGCAACTGGTTGAAAAACTCGATGGCGGTCTGACTGTACGAACCCTGGATCAGGTCCGCTTTGTCGATCTCATCGGCGCCTACGGTTGGCCGAGCTGACCCCGCCTTTCCCCGTTTCCGCTGGATCTTCAGCATCCCCGCCTCGCCTGGACCACGGCCGTCGCGCCTGAAGACGGAGTGCTTCGCGGCAGAAAACCTTGTCAAATCGACCTGTAGGCCGGACAATAGCACTATCCCACACCCTCACCAACAGGCGCCCATGTCCTTTCTTAACAGCGACGCCCTGCTCGACTTGCTCGTGCGGGAGCGCTTGCTAAGCGACGAACAACGGCAGTTCGTTATCCTGAACAAGGGAAAGCAGCGGCAAAAGTTGCTTCGCCATTATGGCCGTCGCCAGGAAGACGAGCACCGCCAGGCCAAGGGGTTTCTCGACCTGGTTGACATCATTCTCTCGCTCGGTCTGGAGACGACCGGCAGGCAGCCGCAGCCGGTCACTGAGGAGATGATCATGCTCGCAGTCAGCCGCGGCTTCGACATCCCGTTCAAGAAGCTCGACCCACTCGAACTGGACATGAACGTGGTCACCAAGACCATCCCGCGCTCGTTTGCGATCAGTCACCTGATCCTGCCCATCAGCCTGGATAACGGACTGCTCGAGGTGGTGACCTACTACCCGGATAACCAGCACGTGTTCGAGGACATCGAACGGGCCAACCAGGTGACGGTACGGCCGTACTTGTCCACCAAGACCGATCTCCGCAAGCTCCTCGCAGAATTCTTTGGTTTCCAGCGGTCGATCACCGCTGCCGAGAGCCAGTTCGGCGCTGTCGGCCCTGCCGCGCCGGTGGACATCGGCAACCTCGAGCAGTATGTGCGGCTCGCCTCGACCAAGGAACTCAGTTCCACTGACCAGCATATCAAGGCTGCGGTCAACCACCTGTTCAGCTACGCCTTGGAACAGCGGGCGAGCGACATCCACATCGAGCCCAAGCGGGACGTCTGCATGGTCCGCTTCCGTATCGACGGAGTGCTGCACACCATCTACAAACTCCCCAAGGCGGTGCACTCGGCCATCACCTCACGCATCAAGAGCCTGGCCCGGATGGACATCGCTGAAAAGCGACGGCCCCAGGACGGGCGCATCAAGATTGGCCGGCGCGAGGAGGACCGCGCAGCGGAAATCCGCGTGTCCACCGTGCCGGTGGCCTTTGGCGAAAAGACGGTCATGCGTATCCTTGACCCGGAGGTACTTTTTCAGCACCTGGACGACCTCGGCTTCTCGCGACGCGACCGGGTCGTCTACAACAGCTTTTTGAACGCGGCGCATGGCATCGTGCTGGTCACGGGTCCCACTGGCAGCGGTAAGTCGACCACCCTCTACTCCACTCTCAAACAGATCGCCACGCCGGAGAAGAACATTATCACCGTCGAGGACCCGGTAGAGATGGTGCATGAAGAGTTCAACCAGATCGCGGTGCAGTCGCAGATCGAGGTGACCTTCTCAACTATTCTGCGCAACATCCTCCGCCAGGACCCGGACATCATCATGATCGGCGAGATCCGCGACCTGGAGACGGCCACCCACGCCGTACAGGCGGCCCTTACCGGGCATCTGGTGTTCTCCACCCTGCACACGAACGACGCCGTGTCGACCATTGTCCGGCTGCAGGACATCGGTCTGGAGCCCTTCCTCATCTCCTCCACCCTGCTTGGCGCGCTGGCCCAGCGGCTGGTGCGCCGCATCTGCCCACACTGTGTCGAACCGTACCCGGCGGATGTGGCCGGGCTGGTCCGGCTTGGCTTTCCGGTGAGCGGCCGCGATCCGGTAGAGTTGAAGCGCGGCAAAGGCTGCCTGCAGTGCCGCAATACGGGCTATTTAGGGCGGCTGGGCATCTTTGAGGTATTCCCCATGTCAGAGCAGTTGAAAAAACTCATTGCCAACCGGGCGGACGACGCCCAACTCCGTCAGGTGGCGGTGCGCGAGGGTATGACCACTCTGCGCGAGGACGCCTGGCGCAAGGTGCAGGCCGGGTTGACAACTGTGGAGGAGGCCGTCCGGGTGACCGGCGAGGTTTAATCTTTTCCGTGGCGAAGCGAAAAACGCGGATTATAGTCTACATGCTACGGAGCACGAAATCATGAGCGGAAAGAAGACCACAGGACAGAAGATCGTTGCGAAGAACAAGAAGGCCTTCCACGATTTCCATATCGACCAGACTATGGAGGCGGGCATTGTGCTCAGCGGGCCGGAGGTCAAGTCGGTGCGGGCCGGCAAGGCCAATCTGCGCGACGGCTACGCCCAATTGAAGAACGGCGAGGTCTTTCTCTACAACGTGCACATCTCACCTTATGCGTGGGCCAGCCAAGTCTATCAGGATCCGTTGCGGGTGCGCAAACTGTTGCTGCACAAGCGGGAGATCCGCAAGCTGATCGGCAAGCTTCATGAGAAAGGGGTTGCGCTTATCCCCCTCAAGATATACTTTATAGCAAACGGTAAGGCGAAAGTAGAATTGGCCTTGGCCCGCGGTAAGAAACTTTACGACAAACGGGCCGCCCTTAAAGAGAAAGAATCCAATCGCGATATGGCACGCAGTCTGCGACGCGAAGATTGAAGGGCGACCACTTTGGTAGTACTATCAACACACACTATAGACAAGGGGGCGAAACGGATTCGACGAGGATATTGAAGCTTGATGTTGCATGCCGAGTTTCTGTCAGCTCGTAAAAATGGCGGAAATAAATATAATCGCAGACGATTATAACTACGCACTAGCAGCGTAAGCTGCCGGTGCCGTCCCACCGGCCCGAGCCTGTAAGGCCGGATTCGGGGCGTCGACTCTGCAGGCTGGCTGATTGTGCTCGCCCGAGGCGCAATCAGCGAGATTAACCGGGCTGGCGTCCGAACATCCCCTGTTCCGGGTGAGAAGCGGACGCGAGACTTAAACCTGGAACTAAGCATGTAGAGACACGAGGGGAGAGTTTTCGGACCCGGGTTCAACTCCCGGCGCCTCCACCATTTTTGCAGATAACGTACTGTTATCACTAGCAAAAGCCCGAAGCAATTGGACACTTGTACAACGAAAAGTACAAAAGAGGTGTCCAAATGTTTCGGGTTTTCGCGTATTTACAGCAGCATCCTGTTTCGGGAATTTTTTACTACCGGGAGGCAGTACCGGCCCGCCTGCAACCTGCCATCGGCAAACGAGAAATCAAGAAATCTCTCGGCACCGGCAGAAGGACGGAAGCTATCCGCCTAGCGCAACGCCTGCACGTCAAGACACTTGATCTGTTCGAGGAAGCTGAAC
>JAVEYP010000019.1:0-11928 GCA_034003445.1 Desulfobulbus sp. | reverse complement strand
TCTTCCGATCTGTTGGCCGGCCACCACTAGGGCTTATTGCCGATTATAGCGCGTGTCAGGGGTAAGGAACACCCCTTGACGATGTTTTCTTATTCTCTTCAAGATAATATTTTCGAGGGCTAGGCTGTTAAGAGATCTGCTGACAGCAAGGTTACACTCCTCCGCATGCTTGTCCTTGTCGACCTGTCGGCGACCAACGGCTTCGGATGGTCGGATAAAATTCAGAATATGAAAGATCAGAGGGTGCGGCTCGCACTCAACCTAGCAAGCAGTTCGTTTTGCAAAAAGCCCGAAGGTACCACTCTTATTGACAAACGCCGGAGGCACAGGTATTTTTGAAAGATTTATGACGAACTTTGCCTAGTTGGCATGATCGGTGTGAGTGAATGAACGTTCATTTTTAGGGGAAAGGAGGCTGCAGCGTGGAAGATTTAAAGATTTTATGGCAAAAAATCAAGCAGTTCATAAAGGCGTTCTGCCAGGATGAGTGGAGCCCGACGCGGACCGGCATTATTGTCGCGCTGCTCAGTATTCTCATCATGGCTTGGTGGCGCCCTTGGGGTGCAGTGGGCGCCTTCCGCAACTGGGGCGACTGGATGCTCTTTCAGGGTGGGGTCTTTAACGGCGACCTGGCTGAGCTGACCGGTTTTGTCAATGAGGACGGTGAATCTATCCTGACCAAATCCATGCTGTTCAACACGGGTTCCGTGATTGGCCTTGGATTTATCGGCGGTGCCTTTATTTCCGCCTGCCTCGGTGGTCAGTTCGCCCTGCGCTTCCCGCCGATACGCGAGTATGTCAAGGCGGTCCTTGCCGGTATCCTCATGGGCATAGGTGCGGCCCTGGCCGGCGGCTGTAACATCGGCGGCATGTACAACGCCATCGGTAACCTGGCGGCCAACGGTTTCGCCATGTGGGTCGGCTTGGTTCCGGGTGTTATTTTCGGCCTCTGGCTGCTGTACAAGGAGATGGAACACATCAGCTGGGGCGGGGGCGGCTCTTTTACCGTCAACGTTCCGCCGGCTGTCCAGTGGGTGTTTGGCCTGGGCGGTTTGGTGGCGGTGGTCTGGGCTGCCAGCTGGTATGCCAACTTCGACGGTGACGACGATTACTTTGAGTATATCTCTTCGCTGTCCGGTATTCTGCTCATCGCCGTTGGTCTTGGCTACACCATGCAGCGCGGTCGCTGGTGCATGATCCAGGGGTTCCGCGAGCCGCACATGACCGGTGACTCCAAAATGGCCAAATCTGTGGCCCTGTCCATCGTTATCGTGGCCATCGGCGCCGCTATCCTCAAGTACGGTGTACCCACCCGCCTGGAAGGCGACCCAGTGCTTGATCCTATGAACTACGTGCGCGGCACCTTTGGCTGGGGCGGCGTGGTCGGCGGCTTCATCTTCGGCCTGGGCGCCATGTTTGCCGGCGGCTGCGGTTCCGGAACGCTCTGGCGCGTTGGTGAGGGCCAGATTAAATTGTGGCTGGTTGTGCCTTTTTTCGCGCTTTCCAACTCGCTGATGGTCGCCTGGTTCGAGGCCTTTGATGTTGAAGGGAGCGGCATGCTCGGTAAATACGTCTACATTCCGGATGTCATGGGCTATGGCTACACCCTTGGACTGATCGCCTTGTTCGCCTTTCTCTGGTACCTGGTGGTTGCCTGGAACGAGGAATCCAACAAGCTGGTCCTGCCAATGTAAGCAGTCAGGTACCTCTTGGTCTGTCGGGGCGGCGTCTGTTTCCTACGGATGCCGCCCCTTTTTTTCTCGGGCAGGCCTGCGCGGAGCACAGTGGTGAACGATTGAACGATGACCTGCCAAACAGACGGCAGCGGCTGCGACTGGATGGGCTGGCCCGGCGGGACAACCTCTCGCCGGCCGAACGTTCCCGCTGCAGCCGCCTGATCACCCGGGCACTGATCGCCCATCCGGCGTTCGTGACAGGGGCCACCTGCTGCCTCTACTGCAGCTTCCGCAGCGTGGTGGCCACTCGGCGGCTGCTGCATCACTGTCTGGAGGCGGGCATGACGGTCGGCGTGCCCCTGACCCTACCGGCAACGTCGCGTTTGCGCATGGTGCGCATCACGGACCCGGACCGTGACCTCGTGCCGGGGTATCTGGGCATAGCGGAACCGCGGCCGGAACTCGTCGAGCGGGCCGCATTACCATCCGGCGCTATCGAATTGGCCATAGTGCCCGGTGTGGCCTTTGACCGCAGCGGTCAGCGGCTGGGCTACGGTGGCGGCTTTTACGACCGGTTCCTCGCTCTGGAAGCGCCCCAGGCCTTGCGGATCGGCCTGGGGTTTTCCGTTCAGCTCGTCGAGCGGCTACCGGTGCTGCCCCATGACATGGGGCTGGACCTGCTGTTCATGGAAAACGAAGTGCTTACCTTTAGGAGAGAACACTGATGCGCCGCACCGCCGTTTACCGGGATTCGCTGTTCCTGGCTCATCACACTGGTCGCGACCATCTGGAATCGCCGGAGCGGTTGCGCGCTCTCGACCTTGAGCTGGACCGGCCCGAGGTTGCCCAGCAACTCGTGTTTCCAGAGTTCTCGAAGGCGAAGCTAGCTGCAGTGCGGGCCAACCACAGCGATGAACTGGTCCGCAAGGTGGCTGCCACCGCCGTCCATACCGCCTATTATCTGGACGCGGATACGCGCACCTCGAGCGACTCCTACGTTGCGGCGCTGCGGGCCGCCGGGGCAGTGATCCACGCTATAGAGCGGCTCGACCGCGGAGAAATCGACAACGGCTTCTGCCTGGTCCGACCGCCCGGGCACCATGCTGAGCGTGACCAGGCCATGGGCTTCTGCCTGTTCAACAATGTGGCCATTGGTGCGCGCTGGGCGCGGGACCAACTCGGTTACCGGCGGGTGATGATCGTCGACTGGGATGTGCACCACGGCAACGGCACCCAGCACTCCTTTGCACGCGACGAGGGGGTGCTCTATTGCTCGGTCCACCAGTATCCATTCTACCCGGGCAGCGGCGCCGTGCTGGAGGCAGGCGAGGGACTGGGCCAGGGGTACACGGTCAATGTGCCGCTCATCAGTGGGCACGGCGATGCCGAGTACGCGAGGGTTTTTGACGCGCTGTTTGCGCCTGTCGGCCGGCTGTACCGACCTGAGTTGTTGCTTGTCTCCTGCGGGTTCGACTGTATGGCAGGCGACCCGGTGGGTTCGATGCGGGTCACGGCCACCGGCATCGCCTATTTGACGCGGAAGATGGTCGAACTGGCGCGCGAGGTCTGTGACGGCAGACTGCTGCTCGTCCTTGAAGGCGGCTATGATCTCAACAATATGCGCACAGGCACCCTGGCGGCACTCCGCGAACTTCGTGGCGGCCCGCTCGCTGCGGAACACCCGGTGTACCTGTCGCCCAGTGAAGAGGCCCGGCTACTCGCCGTCGCAGCGCCGAGTGATAGTATTGATCAGGCCATCGCCTGGGCAAGGAACTGGTGGAACCTGCCGTAGCCCTGTGCCGTTGCGGATGCGGATCAGCCGCATCCTGGTGCGCGTTGCGCTGTTTGCAGGGGTTGTCCTTTTGCCCACTACGCGGTATAAACAGAACCTGTTCTTTCGGGGTGGCCAAGGGCCATCCCGCCACGTCTATCCCTTGACCGAGACCATGAAAATTACCCAAGAAGAAGTGCAGCGTGTCGCGGCCCTGGCCCGCCTGGAACTGTCCGCCGACGAGGTGGTGCGCATGACTGGCCAGCTGGACAGGATCCTGTCTTACGTGGCCAAACTGGACGAACTGGATACCACCGGCGTGGCGCCAACCACCCATACCCAGGCCGTGGTCAACGCCTTCCGCGAAGATGAGGTCCGCCCGTCGCTCTCCCTGGAGCAGGCCCTGGCCAACGCGCCTGAGCACAGTGCCAACGCCTTTGTCGTCCCCCGGGTCATCGGCTAAGAACTCACCAGGACAACCTTTTTTATACGCACACTATGGAACTCCATGCCCTGACCCTGCACGAGGCGCAACAGCGCCTTGATGCCGGTGACCTCACTTCGGTTCGTTTGACCGAGGCCGTGCTTGATCGGATCGACGCCGTCGAGGAGACGGTACGCGCCTACCTTTCGCTGGACCGCGAAGGGGCGCTGCATCAGGCCGTAGAGGCCGACGCGGCCCGCGCTGCCGGCCGCGGCGGTCCCCTCTGCGGTCTGCCGGTGGCCATCAAGGACCTGCTGTGCACCACCACCCTGCCGACCACCTGCGGCTCCCGCATGCTCGAACACTTCATCGCCCCCTACGACGCCACGGTGGTCACCCGCCTGCGTGAGGCCGGCTCGGTGCTGCTGGGGAAGCTGGCCATGGATGAGTTTGCCATGGGCTCGACCGGCGAGTACTGCGCCTTCCAGGTCGTCCAGAATCCCTGGAAACCCGGGTATGTGCCTGGCGGCTCAAGCGGCGGTTCGGCCGCTGCGGTGGCGGCGGACGAGTGTTTGGCCTCGCTTGGCTCCGACACCGGTGGCTCTATCCGCCAGCCAGCCTCCTTTTGCGGTACAGTGGGCATGAAACCGACCTATGGCCGGGTGTCGCGCTACGGAGTGGTGGCCTTTGCCTCGTCGCTCGACCAGGTGGGACCGCTGACCAAGGACGTGCGTGACTGCTCCCTGATGCTGAACGCCATCTGCGGCCACGATCCCTTGGACTCCACCTCCATCGACCTGCCGGTGCCCGACTTCACCCAAGCCCTGCAGGAGGGGATGCGCGGGGTGCGGGTTGGTCTACCGCGTGAGTACTTCTGCAAGGGGCTAGACCCAGAGGTGGAGGAGGTGGCCCGCGCCGCCATCTCCATGCTGCGCGAGGCCGGAGCCGAGATCGTTGAGGTGAGCCTGCCGCACACCGACTACTGTGTGGCCGTCTACTACCTGATCGCCACGGCTGAGGCCAGCTCGAACCTGGCCTGCTTTGACGGCGTACGCTACGGGCATCGTGATCGTTCCGCGGAGGCGCTCATCGACATGTACAAGCGGTCACGTTCGCAGGGTTTTGGCGACGAGGTCAAGCGGCGCATTCTCATCGGCACCTATGCCTTATCTGCCGGTTATTACGATGCCTATTACAAGAAGGCCTCCCAGGTGCGCACGCTCATCAAGGAAGACTTTGCCCGAGCCTTCGCAACCTGCGACCTGCTCGTCTCGCCGGTGGTGCCCACGCCCGCCTGGGCCGTGGGTGCCGGCGCGGATGATCCCCTGAGCCTCTACCTCGCCGACATCCTCACTCTGTCCGCCAATCTGACCGGCACCCCTGCCATGTCGGTGCCCTGCGGCTTCAGCAGCCAGGGCCTACCCATCGGTGTGCAGCTACAGGCGTCTCATTTTCAGGAGGAAGTTCTCCTGCGCGCCGCCTACAACCTCGAACAGCGCGCTGGCGTAGTCGGCCGCAAACCGACGCTGACCTGATCATGCAGATCCCTGTGCAGCCGCACATAGCGGCCATCGTTCCGTACCCGCCTGGCAAGCCCATGGACGAGCTTGAGCGGGAGTACGGTGTCACGAACGCCATCAAGCTGGCCTCCAACGAAAACCCCTGGGGTCCGTCACCCGCAGCAATCAAGGCGATCGCTGCGATGCTCCGCGACCTGCACCGCTACCCAGACGGCTCGAGCTACTCGCTCACCCGGGCCGTGGCCCGCTGGGTCGGGGCAGAGCCGGAGGAGATCGTGCTTGGCAACGGCTCCAACGAGGTGATTGAGTTTTTGGTCAAGGCCTTTGTTGCCACTGGCGATTCGGTGATCACCAGCCACCCGTCGTTTTTGATGTACCAGAAATTCGTGCAGGTGCGTGGCGGCGAGAACATCGTCATCCCCATGCCGGGTATGGGCCACGATCTGGAGGCCATCAGTGGCGCGGTCACGGATCGTACGAGGCTGATCTTTATCGACAACCCGAACAACCCCACTGGTACGCTCATTGACCGGGAATCGTTTGCCCGTTTCCTGGCCAGCCTGCCGGAAACGGTGATCGTGGTCCTGGACGAGGCTTATGTTGATTTTGTCGACCCGGCCGAGCGTATTGATCTCCTCGACTGCATCCGCGAACCAGACGGTATCCCGGCGGTGGTCTCGCTGCGCACCTTTTCCAAGGCCTTTGGCCTGGCCGGTCTGCGGGTCGGTTTCGGGGTCATGCACCGAAAAGTGGCGGATCTGCTGCACCGGGTACGCCAGCCGTTCAATATCAGCCTGGTGGCCCAGGCCGGCGCCCTGGCGGCTCTGGAGGACCTTGACCACTACGACCATACCCTGCGGGCAACCAAGGCGAATAGAGCTTGGCTGCAGGCCAAGGTGGAGCGGCTCGGTTGCCACGCCTATCCCTCGCACGCCAATTTTTTCCTCATCGATGTGCACGGCGATGCCACCCGGCTGTACGAGGCGATGCTGTCCAAGGGGGTGATCGTGCGATCCATGCGGGCTTACGGCTATCCGGACTTCATCCGCATTACCGTTGGCACGGAGGCGGAAAACCATCGCTTCATCGCTGCCCTGGGCGAATGCCTGGAGGATCTGGGCTATGGGCGGTCGTAGGATCGTTACTATCGACGGCCCATCTGGCGGCGGTAAGTCCACCGTGTCCCGGGCCCTGGCCGCTCGTCTGGGCTACACCTACCTGGACACCGGTGCCATGTACCGGGCAGTGGCGTACAAGTGTCGCCGGGAAAGGGTTGACCCCTTGGACGAGACCCGCCTGGCAGTCCTGCTGGACAGCACACATATTGAATTGCTGCCGCCTGGCAAGGGCGAGGATGATGTGCGCGTGCTCCTTGACGGGCAGGAGGTGGGCGCTGCCCTGCGCACCCGGGAGATGGGGATGCTCGCCTCCCGGGTGTCGGCCCAGCCACTGGTGCGCCAGCGCCTGACACTTCTCCAGCAACGCATCGGTGAAGCTGGGGCTGTTGTTGCCGAGGGGCGAGATACGGGCACCGTGGTCTTTCCCCGGGCTGCCTGGAAATTCTTTCTCGACGCCAGCGCCGAGGTGCGCGCTCGGCGGCGGGTCGCCCAACTGCGAAGCAAGGGCAAGTGCGTCGACGAACAACAATTGCTGGCCGAGATCGTCCAGCGCGATCGCGATGACCGCGAGCGCACCATCGCGCCGCTGGCTGCCGCGCAGGACGCCATGCGCATCGATTCCACGGGCCTGTCGGCCGAGGGGGTGGTCGAGTTGATGTACGCTCGCATCCAGGCCTCCCCCTGCGGCTGCTGCCCCTTGTCGTTTTCTGAAACTGCAAAAAAAAATCCCGACGCTGGCCAAAGCCAGACGCCGGGACGTCTTTCCTACTAGCAGGCGACCTCAGACCGCTGATGCCACCTCCTCTCCGGCCATCAAGGCCTGCACGGCCCTGCCGACCGTCTGGCCGAGTTCTACACATTCCTTAAGCTGGACATGTCCCGGGACGTACTGCACCTTCACGCCCGGGTGGCAGAGCACCACGTCCAGTTCCTGGACGATCTCGTTCATCATCTTGACCGCCTCTCCTGACCAGCCGTAGGAACCGAAGGCAGCGGCGACCTTTCCAGCGGGTTTCAGGCCACGCATGTACGAGAGGAAATCGGCCATACGCGGCAGCATGCCGTTGTTCAGGGTGGGTGAGCCGAGCACAAATCCGCTGGACTCGAGCACGTCGGTCATAACGTCGCTGCGGTGGGTGACCTGCAGGTCAAGCAACTTGTATTCGACCCCCACGTCATGCAGGCCGTCGCAGATCGCGTTGGCCATAAGGCGAGTGGATTCCCACATGGTGTCGTAGATAACGATCGCCTTGCCGTTACCCTGCTGGTTGGACCACCGGCCGTAGGCCTCGATGATCCGGCGCGGGTTGCTGCGCCAGACCACTCCGTGGTCCGGAGCGAGCATACGAATGGGCAACTGCATCTCCTCGACCTTGGCAAGCAGTCTCTTCACCAGTGGCGAATAGAGATTGAGAATGTTGGCGTAGTACTTGGTGGCTTCGTGCATGAGCAGACCCTGCTCTACCTCGTCGTCGAACCGCTCGCTGGTGGCCAGGTGTTCACCGAAGGCGTCGCTGGTGAACAGGATCTGGTCTTCCTTGAGGTAGGTGAACATGGAGTCCGGCCAGTGCAGCATGCGGGTTTCAATAAAGTTCAGGGTCCGCTTGCCCAGGCTGATCTCCTCGCCCGGGCTGACCGGGTGATAGGGCCAGTCGGGCTCGTGGAAATGCTGCAGCAGCGCCTTGTGCCCCATCTTCGAGCAGATGATTTTCTCCGGTTGGATAGCCTCGACTATCTCGGGGAGGCAACCGGTGTGGTCCATCTCAACGTGGTTGACCACCAGGTAGTCGATCTTTTTCGGGTCGATGATGTTGCGGATGCGGTGCAGCAGTTCACTCTTGTAGGGCTTTTTCACCGTGTCGATGAGGGTAACCTTTTCATCGATGATGAGAAACGCGTTATACGTGGTGCCGTTGATTGAATAGCCGTGAAAGTCGCGGCTGATCCAATCGATAGCACCGACCCAGTAGACGTTGTCGGCAAGTGCAATTTTTTTCATGGATAAAATCTCCAGGGTGTAGTCAGGCCTTAAAAGGTGAGGATGGTGTACCCCTGCCCGAGGTAGGTGGACATGGCCGGGTGCTCGGACATTTCGCCGATGAGCGGTATGCCCGCCCCTTCGACAGCCGCTGCGACCGCCAGCTTGTGCGAGCAGGCGCGGCAGGCGCCGACGATCAATTCCTCTTCCCGGGCCTTCTGGTAGAGCGTGTTCAAGAAGTGGCCAGGGGCGGCGATGAGCGGTACCAGCCGCACCGCCTCACCCTCGAGAATGATTTTCCCCTCCATGCCTTTGGCAGCCATGTCGAGACTGTTGAGCAGGACGTGGATAAAGCACAGGGGGTCGTCGCGGAATGCAAAAAAAATAGTTTTGGTCAAAGGAATCGCCTCGCAGGTAGAAAAGGTTGGCCGTTGGCAGGAAGATGAGGTCGGCAGTTGGCGGGAGCGCGAACCGGCACAGGAAAGGAGATTTAGGAGGCCCGAGCCGCCGGGGAGGCGGCTGAACGGGAAAAGGCCTCCATCCGGGGGAAACCGGATGGAGGCCTCAACTACTCAGGCTTCTTCGAACTCGTCCTTGCTGGCACCGCAGACCGGGCAGGTCCAGTCCTCTGGGACGTCGGGCCACGCGGTACCCGCGGCTACACCGTTATCCGGATCTCCTGCTTCTGGATCATAGATATATCCGCAAACAATACAAACGTATTTTTTCATAATGGTTTCCTAGTAAAAGGGAGAGGATCAGGCCTTCCACAGGCCGTGCAGATTGCAGTACTCACGAGCGGAGACTTGGTCCGCCTTGACGCAGAAGGTCGCCTCTGGGGCCTCACCGGGTTTGAGGTTCTGGCGGTAGACCGTGCCGTCAGCGATCAGTTCGATGAACTCGATCCAGTGCTTCTCCTCCATGGGGTGCGGAGTGGAGCCGACAACGACTTTGTAACCGTCGTCGGTCTTGGTGACGACTGGTACGTGCTTTTCTTTGGATGCATCAATCGTGTTCTCGGTCATCAACACCATACCTTTGCCGCAGCAGACCAGTTCACCGGCTCCGGTATGCAGCACTTCGATGATATTGCCGCACAATTCGCATTTATACACTTCGTTCAGTTTGGTCATTAACTCTTCTCCTTGTTGAGTGAGGTGGTTTGATAGTGGCGGCCGTCATGCGGCTGCCACTTCATGGTTAGTGAAGACAGGTAAAACAATAAGACGTCTTTGCCCGGCAAGAAAGGGGCAATTTTTGCAGACTTATTTTCAACGAGTTGTTGTGAAAAACAACAGAACAGCCGAGATAGCGCGCTCAACCGCCAAGCAGGCTTATGCCCTGATCAGTGATTTCGTACTTGCAGCGCACTGGGCTGGCAATGAAGCCCTTCTTTTTGAGGGCGGTGAGCTGGTTGCTGACCTGCTTGGACTCCAGCCCGGTGGCAGCTGCGAGTTCCTTGCTGCCGCTGGGCGCAGCACTATTCGCTAAGGCCTCGAGCACCTGGCGTTGCTGATCCTCGGTCGATTCAGGGGTGGAGGGTGCGCTTTCCATGGCTGGTTTTCCTTGTGAAGCCTGCTGGGTGGTTGGTTCCCGGCATGCCGGACACAGACCAAAAAACTCGATGCGACAGCCGCTGATCTCGTAGCCTTGATTCTGTCCCGGTTCCACCCGCGGACACGGTAGACCGGGGAAGTCCAGGTTGTCCACCCGGTGGCAGCGGACGCAAAATACGTGGGAATGATCGGTCGGATCCCAGTCAAACCGTTTTTGCCGGCCACTCACTTCCAGTTTACCGATATGTCCAGCCTCTGAGAGGATCTCGAGATTTCGGTAGACGGTTGCCAGGCTGATACGCGGCAATTTTTTCTTAATGAGGTCGTATAACTCGTCAGCGGTCGGGTGCATTTGGCACCGTCGCAATTCGTGCAGCACCACCTCTCGCTGATGAGTCATGCGCAGGGTTCGTTGCATGGTCACCTTTTCTATCATTTGACCGAAGTTAATTGATAATCATTCGCATGTCAAGGTCTGTTCCGGCCTGTGCCTGGGCCTCCCCGCCCGGAAACGACCATTATTGCTTCCCCTCCTCCGGACACGGACTGGAAAGTAAGACAAAAAAAGCTGAGCGGCGCCAGGGCGCCGCTCAGCTTTTTGGAAAGGATGTCAGTAGGGATTATTCGAGGATGAAGTCAGCGCGTCGGTTGTGGGCGTAGTCATCCTCACTGTGACCCAGAAACAACGGGCGTTCTTCGCCATAGCTCACAGTCCGGATCCGGTTATCCTCAATGCCGAACTCGATCAGGTAGTTGCGGGCACTGAATGCTCGACGTTCCGCCAGGGCTAGGTTGTACTCGTTGGTGCCTCGTTCGTCGGTATTGCCCTCAATGAGCACGCGGGAGGAGGGGTTGTCCCTCAGGTAGCTGCCGTTGTGCTCCATGCTGGCGATCTGGTCGCCGCGGATGCTGGAATAATCGAAATCGAAGTAGACAGGCCGCATTTCTGGAGAAGAGCGACCGTGCTCGCGCTTATAGGCGTCGCTCTGGCTATCGCCGGCAAAGGAAAGGTTACTGCCGCTGCCGCCCGTGGCATCGAGCCCCTCGAAGCCGTCGACGCCCAGTCCGGGGCCCGCCCCCATCTCCTCGGTGATGCTCCCCATACCGCTACCCAAGGAACTGCCTTCGGGCATGTTGTTGCCGGTGGGTGCGTAGGGTGAGACCTGCTTGGGGCCACAGCCGCCCAGAGAGAGCAGGGAGAGACAGAGTGTCGATGCGAGAAAAAGACGAGCGATCGGGTTCATGAGACAACCTCGCAAAAAAAGGGAAGCGTACAAAGGAGACTGCCCCTGTATACCTGCAAGGCCTCGAGAACGTCAAGGAAAACGTAGGAGTTACCTAGCAACGGTAGGCGGTCTCAGGTGTGAGATTGCGGTGCCAGCTTTTTCTTGCGAGCCACCGGCAGGAATGGTAGATGAATTCCATTCGCTGGCTATTTAACCTTGGAGGAAAGGATGATGAAAGCCCTGTTTGCTGCCCTGTTCCTGCTGTTCGCCTTGAGCGGCCCGGTGTGTGCTGAAACCACCATCGTGTTTGCCACTGACGCCACCTGGCCGCCCATGGAATTTGTCAACGATCAGAAGCAGTTGGTCGGATACTCTATCGATTTTATGACTGCCGCCGGCAAAGAGGCGGGCTTCACGCCGGTATTCAAAAACACCGCCTGGGATGGCATCTTTGCCGGCCTGGCCGCCAATAAGTACGACGCTATCGTCAGCTCAGTGTCAATCACCGAGGAGCGGAAGAAGGCCATGGATTTCAGCGAACCGTACTACACCGTTCGCCAGGCCCTGATCGTGCCCAAGGCCTCCACGGCGAAAAGCCTTGCTGACCTTAAGGACCAGAAGGTGGGCGGGCAGATTGGTACTACCGGCTTCTTTGCCAT
>JAVEYP010000018.1:0-11932 GCA_034003445.1 Desulfobulbus sp. | reverse complement strand
TCCCTGTTGAAATATTCCGAACCTATGAGATGAACGTACGGCAGATCAAACGGCGAATCAATCAGCCCGAGAGTCACCTTAGAGTCGGCCCAGAGATAATTTTCCGCGGTGGAAAAAAAATCGAGATAATACCAGTTTAAGAAAGAAGGAACGAGGATAGCTCTACGTGCAAAAAGACTCGCAAACCAGCCTGAAAAACCACCTGTACCATGAAGTTGCAACCAAAGATCGATTCCGCTGACGAGAAGGATCGTAAGCAGAGCAGCGAGGAAAATTTGCACCAGATATCGAGAGCTGGCTATGTAGTAAACAGAGACAATCACGACCGGGTAGAAAAGGAGGGATTTGTGCGCTGTGAGTCCAAAGAGGAGGAAAGACAGAAAGACGAGCACAGCAGCTATAAACCACCGACGCTCGCGCAAAGCAAAGACAAGTGCGAATGGTATCGCCATTTTTGCCACTAGAGGGATGAGGTAGGCAAAGATACCGGGAAGGTTGAGCGCTGCCTCTCGCCGCAAGGCATAAACTGCGGCCAAATCGAAGTTGAGATACCGTGCCCCGCCGAATAAAAAAATTGCCCCAACTACAAAACCGGAAAGAACAACTAGCGGTGGAAGCAGCCGTGCTCTGTGGATCAGTACAATCTGCAGGGGAAGGAGGTGCAGGACCCTGCCGGTGATAGCAAGCAGCATCACGGCAAATGTTGTTGTCAGGGCATATCGATCCGGCAGACCGGCACCCGTGTAGAGAACTAACGTGGGGATCAGAATGAGCGAGACCGCCATGTTGAGAAAAAAACTAGAAGGCAAGACACCAGGCCGGACAAACGGAGCAACGACAATCAGGATCAGGAGGGAAATCAAAAGGTTTTCGGCATTGAACGCTTCAGTGAAGCCCATGTACGCGTAAACGGGAGCCACTCCAAAAACATAAACCGCACACAATCCTAAAAAGTACAGCCCGTATTGGAACAACCACAGTACCTCACTGCCCCTGGGTAACCGGACAGCGATGTCCAGCATCCATGTCGAGGCGGGAATACGGTTTTCGTTCAGCTTAGAATCTATGAAAGACACTGAAGACCTTGGTATTGTTTGACCTGTCGCAAGGTGAGGAGAACCCCTAAGCTGTAACCAACCGCATCAGCCGAAGCAAGCGCGATGATAGCCAGGAGGGGGTCAGCCTTGAGGAAGCCGAAAATTATTGCCCCTGATTTGGCCGCGAGCAGAAACAACTGGATAGCAAGATTGACATGCTGAGAGTTGGTGGCCAGAAGCATAAACGAAATGGGCGAATAGACAAATTGCACCGATGCGCCAAGGATAAGCCACCCGGCGTAACGACCCGCCACACCCCAGTCAGGACCAAAAACCAAAGTGAAGAGTTGTTCTCCCCATGCGAACATTCCTGTCAATGGCACGACCATGAGCAGACCGAGAACCCCGGCTATCTGACAGACGAAACGAAAAAGACGCCCCTTTTTGGCCGCTTCCCTGGCCTGTGCATAGAGTGCTTGCCCCACTGCCTGACCGAGAACCGACACCGGCATACTGACCACACGCCAAGCGAGCAGATAGTGACCCGCAACGGCAGGAAAAAACAGTGCTGCGAGCAGAAACTGTGGCAGATTGGCGGCTGTCGTGTTGGCCGCCGCCGCGGCCAGGTCAAATTTGGGAAACCTGGCATACCTGATCGCTGAGGTGGCCATCCTGCAGAGCTTGATGGAACGCTTGACTTTCTTGAACCGCGCGGACAACCGGTGGCCAATGACCATCATGCCGGCTGACTGGCTAATCACCTGGCCGGTAATGAGCCCCAAAGGGCCGCCATGTGCAACGCCAAGAGCCAGTTGCGTACCAACCCCAAGAACCGCCTGTGTTAATTTTGTTCGCGCGATGATGCTAAAAATTTTCTCACGCACAGCCCAAAAGGTCAGCGCCCGATACGTACCAACAAGAATCACACCGATCGGCAAAACCCACAGGTAGGGCGCAAGCAGCGGCACGTCGAGCAGGCTGATGATTTCTCCGTGCAGGCCAAGGAGCAACAGGCCAATAACAAGACTGCAAACGATGTTGATCGAGACAGCAAGGGCGAGGATATTGAGGGCTTCCGCGGAGGTCGTGGCCAGAGGGATAGCCAATTCGTACCGCACGCTGGAAACCACGGACAAAACACTCAACAGCGCGATAAAAACGGCCAGCACGCCAAAATCTGCAGGGGTATAGAAGCGGGTCAGCAGAGGACTGGCAAGGACCGTGACAATTTGGGCGGCAACCGTCCCACTGGCCAGAGCAAGCACACCTTGCAGAAAACTTCCTTTAGGCAACACCTTGATTAACCATTCAAGTTTAAAAGCCATTACCTGGAATTAAGCCGGAATCCAGGTGCAAGAATAGACTGCGAAACTTTAGGCGGAAACAGAGTCAGCGTAGAACCTTGTTCGCGAGACCTGATAGGCATCAGGGCATTTAGCGCAACAGTTTTACTATTAGTAGAATTAATTTCGACACGAATCCTTGCAACACTAATAGGGACACTGAAAGAAAGAAGTATATCCTTTTGTTTGTTTTCGGACGTTCTGTAAATCTCCGACCATTTTCCATCACTAAATACAGAGAGAGCGAAATCCACAGGAAAAGTATTTTGAGTATATCCACCTATGAAAAAGGCATCAAGCAACTCGTTCTTATCTAAATCGATTTCATACCAAGTAGGAAAATCACCGTGAGACCAGTAAGTGACACCAAATGCCCCAGCCGCTTTATCAGGTCCATGCCCTGCAGGGTCGATGGAGCCCTTTGCCGTCCTTTTTCTATACCGAATATTATCATATTCTAAAAACAACAATGAATATTGTTTAAATATCTTTTCTCCTGTAATTTCATACAACCTTTCGAGTTGCCAAGCGTGTAGTTTATTATAGCCTCTCAGTGGTGCTATCTTCGGATAGGACCCTTTTTTTACTTCAAGCGAGTAAAATGAAGAAAAACCGGCATCAAACTCTGGGAGGTGGTTGCGTACAGCTTCTAGGCCTCGTTTGAAAATCCCATGAAGCCGTTCATCCTCAAGCAGAATTGCCAAATCACGAACACCTAAAAGACCGGTAATATGCCCATTGAGAATATTAAAAGTCCTTCCATCAGGACAGGGTACTTCCTGTATCCACAACCCTTTATTTGAATCAGTAACAACTCCTCCTGAGGACACATCATGAAAATAGACCTCGATTGCTTTCAAAGCGGCTGTTTTAAATTTACTCTCTTTTGTAATGGCGTAAGCCCTTAGCAACACACCGGCAATCTGAGATTGACCAATTCCAGAGATCCATCCAGGGCCTACACCATAGTACGTATTTTCAAACGGATAAATCCAATAGGCCATATTGGGCGGAACATCTTTTTTAGAATCAAGAAAAAACTGTGCTTGATCAAGAAATGCTTTCTCAAGAGATGTATCACTACAACTCGAATTATACCAGTCACGGTACAATGCGTGCGCATAACGAGCGATGAAAAAGGGGTTGTGCCACTTACCCAATCCACCATATGCCTTTCCGTAATCGAAAACAAGAATACCGTTTTCATCTAATGAATTACGCCCCTTCCTTGCATATTCTGCAGCAGACGAATTGACACCATATTCAAAAGGCTTAAAAACGTCACATTTTGAAAAAGAAATATTCGGAAAAAGTATTAAAAATGTAAAATTTAAAAAAAATAAAATTATCTTGGTAAACATACGACTCCTTTCTTACTTTCGAACCTTTCATAAATTCCATTCATTTGTGTAGAAATTTTCAATATTATAGGAATAATCTCTTGGAAATGTTTACGAAAAACCCAACTTTCCTCCCCATAAGGATCGCTATTTAGCAACCAATCGTACATTAATTGGACATTATAAAAATAATTATTGTATAATTCAGGAACCCTGGGGTCAAAAAGAAAAACCCACCAACCAATCAATGGAGTTCCGGAAAGAGCACAAGCTGGATACCCTGATCTCTTCATTTTAGGATGATAAGAAAATCTATACACACCGTTAGACCCATCCATATAATTCTTTGTTCGATAGAATTTAAAATTTTCATCTGGAGGGACAACCACATTTTCAAAAAATTGCTTGGCCAAAGCCTTAGTCAATTCCACATAATGCTGAAAATCTTCTGAATCGCAATCAAGAGACCCAGACAAACTAAAAAGTATCAAGGGCAACCTATGACTATGTGAAGAGTCCCATGATATTCCCTGGACTGGTCTCTTGCTCATGTTATCAGAAAAAAACTGGTGACCTGCATATGCATAATCTGGATGATCTGTCCACACGCCTGGCTGCAAAAGCCACCCCCCAGAATCATTCCAAAATATTTCATCAGTAAATATTTTTTTGGCTGTACCTAAGATTTCCTTTATAAAAAAAGGTATGTTACTTCTTTTTTTATTTAAAAATGTTTGCAAGTTCGCTGCAATTCCTATGAGGAACAACTCCTCATCAATAATAGCTCGAAGATAGGATGATTCTACATCTTTTGTTGATAGTTTCCACGCAATCCGTTCTCTTATACCTTTCCTAAACGGCTTGCGCCCCCACTGCCAAGCCGGTTCAACTAGCCAAAAATATCGCATTTCTGACAAGAGAAATCTTTCCAGGTCGTCTGGCGCTGATTCTTGAGCTAGGACTAGATATCTGCTTACCAGAAATAAATATTGCAGTCGAGCCGACCTCCCCTTAAGGCCTTCAGGAAGGTGCTCCTTTTCTCGCAAAAACCTCCTGAAATGCTTGTGAAAGTCCTCCATCCAACCATCTTTTTCCATCCAAAATGCGGCATGAAGGGGGATCATTAAGTAATGGGAGGAATCGTATGCCGTTTCATCCTCCCATAAATTCTTTTCCAACAACGGCGATATGACTCTTTCCCAGTCAGCATTTGACTCTATAGCATGCGCTGTATCCGAGGAAAGCACGAATAAAAGGAAAGACAACAAAATGCTCACAGAGAGCTACTGTTCGACATGACGGTTACAATTTTTTTTTGGTCATCTTGGTTTAGATAAGGGCTCATCGGTAAACTTATAACCTCCTGCGATGCCTTTTTCGCGCACAGTGTGCTTGCGGACAAGCAAAGACCAGCGTATCCCGGTTGCTCAT
Source organism: Desulfobulbus sp. (assembly GCA_034003445.1). Lineage (GTDB taxonomy): Bacteria > Desulfobacterota > Desulfobulbia > Desulfobulbales > Desulfobulbaceae > Desulfobulbus. The sequence goes on along the minus strand of JAVEYP010000018.1, from coordinate 6,781 downwards.
TCAATGGCACAGGATAATGGATTGCTGTCGGGATCCCGGCTTGCTGGAAGCTATTCTGGAGAGCGTCTCTATTACCGTTCAATACAGTGTACTGGGCAAAAACTGACGTCCGGTCAGGTCGTTGGACTATCCGGGAAAAACCGATCTCGTCCAGCATCTCGTTGTACCGTTTACCTATCTCGTGCCGCTTTTCTATCTCCCATGCAAAACGGTCCAACTTGGCCAGTACTACCGCGCACTGCAATGTATCCATGCGTCCGCCAACTCCGACCCGGGTGTGCACATACCGCTTGCTCTGCCCGTGTACACGAATCTCTCGACACGCTTGTGCGAACCCCTCGTCGTCGGAAAAGATCGCCCCACCATCGCCATAGCAGCCAAGCGGTTTGCTCGGAAAAAAGCTGGTGCAACCAACGGTCGAAAGATTGCAGCTCTTGCGCCCTTTATACTCGGAACCAAAGCTTTGGGCTGCGTCCTCGATCACCGGTATGTTCCCGTGACGCGCTGCCACTGCGTTGACCTCGTCCATATCCGCCGGTTGGCCATAGAGACTGACGGGCATGATAGCTCTGGTCTTTTCTGTGATGGCGCACTCGATCATCCCAGCGTCGATGTTGCAAGTATCCGGCTCGATATCGACGAACACTGGGACGGCTCCAACCCGGACAATGACTTCCGCCGTTGCCACGAACGTGAAAGGGGTGGTAATAACCTCATCGCCGGGGCCAACGCCAAGGGCCATCAGACTGACAAGCAGAGCTTCCGTGCCGCTGGCAACGGTGATACAATATTTCGCGCCGGTATAACTCTGCAGGCGCTCTTCAAGTTCCCTGACTTCCGGGCCCATGATGTACTGACCATGTTCCAGAACGGTGTTGATGCGGGCTTGAATCTGCGGCTGCAGAGCACGGTACTGTGCCTTAAGGTCGACAAAAGGAATGTTCATTGCTCAATACGCTCCAGAATTGTTCCAGTTAAACGATACAACGTGCCCATGTGAGGGCAGATGAATTCACCACTGCCTTCAAGCGGCAGGAGAATCTGCTCGCCGTATTCACTCATCCAGCCTATTTGACGTGCGGGTACGCCGGCCATCAGCGCGTACGCTGACACCGACCTGTTGACCACAGCCCCAGAGGCGATAAAGGCGGACCGCCCAATTGTGCCTCCGCAAACGATAGTGCAATTCGCGCCAAAGGTAACACCGTCCTCGACCACAGTTGTCCTATATTCCGCCTTGCGGGATATGGCAGACCTGGGATTGTACACATTGGTGAAAACCATGCTCGGGCCGCAAAACACATTGTTCCCGAGGAGTACATCGTCGTAGACAGACACGTTGTTCTGGATCTTCACGTTATTTCCCAGGACTGCCCGAGTACCGATAAAAACATTCTGACCCAGTGAACAGTTTTCCCCTACCCGTGCCCCCGAACAAACATGCACCCAGTGCCAGATACGGCTACCGCTTCCTATCGTTGCCCCTTCGTCAACGATGGCGGTCGGGTGGACATAATACTCCTTGTCCATGAATCAATATTCCAGAGGAAGAGAGATGGTCTTGTGGTCACGGGCTGCCAAGTAGGTGGCGATCAGTACCTCGAGGGACTTCAACCCTTCTCGACCATCGGTTTCCGGCTCTGCCTCGCCACGCAGGACATCGATGACGTTCTTGAAGTACAGCGGATGGCCAAAACCATAGACAGAGGTCGTCTGGTAATTCGCCTCCTTGATTTGCGCGTCGTAGTCCATGGGCTCGGCAAACTCCCAATGTTGGATGTCATTGACTGCAACGCCCCCGACCCGGACCGTTCCTTTTTCGCCAAGAATAGTAATCGACCCTTCGAGATTCTTCGGATAGGTCAGCATAGTCACGCTCATCGACCCCATGGCGCCATTGCGCCAACGAACATTCATCACTCCTGTATCCTCGACCTCAATATCCCGCTCAAGCGTCCCGGTCATCGCCTGAATATCAGCAATCGGACCGATAAGCCATTCAAGCAGATCGACATAATGGCTGGCCTGATTCATGAAAGCGCCGCCATCCAGTTCCCAGGTACCCCGCCATTTGGCGCTGTCGTAATACTCCTGGGGCCGGGTCCAGAATACATTCAAAGTGACCATGTGAATCCGGCCGAAACGCTTTTCGGTTATTGCCCTTTTCAGCAACTGCAGGGTCGAATTCCTGCGGTTCTGCTTAATGACGAACAGGCGGACACCCCCCTCGTCACAGGCCTTAACCATGGCCAGGCCATCTTTCCATCGGGTGGCCATGGGTTTTTCGGTCATCACGTGTACGCCGTGCTTGGCCGCCAGGATGGTCTGCTCGGGATGCATGCCGCTGGGTGTACAGATGGAGACCAAGTCGACTTCAACAGCTTTGAGCATTTCTGCAAGATGCTTGAATCCCGGCACCTTCAATTCTCGAGATTTCTGATCGAGAAGTTCCTGGTTGACATCGCAAATCGCAACCAATTCGAAGTCACCTTCATGTTTTTCGATGGATGCGAAGTGGTTTTTGGAAATTCGACCGCAACCGACCACGGCGATTCGTATTTTCCGGTCTGTTATTTTTTTGTCCATGGCCTCTTGTCCCTCTTCTTGTTCGTTGTTTCTTTCAGGGCGGCACAAATTAACGCCAAACCCTACTCATCATCCACATTCACACCTTGTCGACTTTTCAATTTTCGCAACTGCAAAGTCCCGGCACACCGCTTTCCAGAATCCCACTTTCCGGCCATCAGCAGTGCGGATTGCCGGTGTTGCAGCCACAGAAACCAGTATTTAAGCCCCAGTCAGGCGGAGTAATCCGGCACGTATTCAGGAACGATTTCCTGCAAGGTGCGCTTGATGCCATGACTGTCAAGATTTCTGGCGTAATCGGCCAGGGGTTGCAGCCTGTTGTGCAGCTCGCTGCACGGTATAACCGTGCCCCCCCTCAATACCATTATTTTTTCATGGGCAGTATCGACAATACCTTCCCCTTCCGTTATCAATTCTTCGTAGAGTTTTTCACCAGGGCGAAGTCCAATATAACGGATTTCAATTTCGCTTTCAGGTTCACGCCCAGTTAGTTTGATCAGTTCATGCGCCATGTGGGCTATTTTGACAGGTTCGCCCATTTTTAAGATGAATATTTCTCCACCGTTCCCCATGGAACCGGCCTGGAGTATGAGTTGCGCCGCCTCCTCAGCAGACATGAAGTAGCGCGTGACATCCGGATGGGTAACCGTGACCGGCCCGCCTTTTTCGATCTGCCGTTTGAACAACGGGATGACCGAACCGGATGAACCAAGGACATTGCCAAAGCGAACTCCCATAAAACGAGTTTGATGCTGGACTCGAGGTGGTTTCGGAGACGATTCTGATGGATCCGAGGTTCGCCAGTCCTTCGTCCAGGGGGGACTGGCACAGCCGTCCCACACGGAAGAACCGTATGCGAGCATGAGCAGTTCAGTCACGCGTTTGGAGGCGCCCATAACATTGGTCGGCCGGACCGCCTTGTCGGTGGACACCAGCACGAACCGCTCCACTCCATTCGAAATGGCCGCTTCTATAAGAAGTTGCGTGCCGGCAATATTGTTGTCAACAGCCTGCCAGGGGTTCTGCTCGACCAGCGGCACATGCTTGTAGGCCGCAGTGTGAAAAACCACCGAAGGACGATACCTGCTAAAAATACTATCCAGAATGCGCACATCCTGAACTTTGCCAAGCACCGTCGCAGTTGTGACCTGCTCGTGCTCGTGACGCAGTTCCATCTGGACGTTGTAGAGGTTCTCCTCGCTGCTATCAAAAAGAATAATCATCCTAGGTGAGAACCTGAGGACCTGTCGGCATAACTCGGAACCGATAGATCCGCCGGCACCCGTGATCAAAATAGTTTGCCCACTGATATACCCACCTATTTTGTCTTGATCCAAGCGGACCTCCTCCCGCCCCAGCAGATCTTTGTAGGAAACATCCCGGATGTTCTTGATTGACACCTTGCCGCTGATCAGTTCTCCCAAACCGGGCATGACCTTGAAAGGAAGTTGAGCACTGCGGCACAGGGCGGCTATCCGCCGCATCTCTGCTCCATTAACGTTCACTGAAGTGATAAGAGCTTCCTGCGCCAGGACACGGCGGGCGTGCTCCTTGAGATCATCTGTCAAACCGACGACAGGGATACCATGCAACCTCAGACCTATTTTAGCAGGATTGTCATCAACGATACCTACTGCCTTGTAAGAGACTGCGGTATTTTCCTGCATTTCACGTAGTATCTTCTCAGCAGCGTCACCCGTCCCAATGAGAAGCAGTCTTTTTTTAGCAGCTTCCTCAGCCCCGAAGACGGAGCTGCGCATACTGCTGGTTTTCTGATACAGGTATCGAATAACCATACGATGAATAGAAATAAAACCAAAAGTAAAAAAAAAGTCGAGCAGGAAGACCGACCGGGAGAAGCCGATAAATCGATTGCTAAAAAGCAGCAGGCTAACAATTGCGCATGATGCAACAAGAGAAACAATCAAGATTGTGACAATATCATACAGACTCGTATAGCGCCACATCCCCCGGTACAACCCAAAAATGTAAAACAGGGCAATTTTAACAAGCAGAATTAAAGGAAGTAACTCGAAAAACTGTTCTAGCCTCGCCCCGTACAGGTGAGATTCAAAACGAATTGCATAAGCCAGGTAATGCACAAGGATGACAAGAATGATATCAACGCACAGGACAAACCAGAATTTGGGGTTCTTTACCAAATTACGAAAAAGACGGCCTTGGGCTAGGATGCTGTCGGAAATCATGGGAGTCTCGTTTGTTCTATAAGGCCTAGTCACAAAATCCGCTACAGAACCTGAAAGCTAGGCTCTGCCCGAAGATCTCATTCAGGTTTCTATGATTTCGGACCACTGCGCGGATGGGCATGGGCACTAAAAACCATTCGACGGCTTTAGCTGACCAAGACAAGAATGGTGCACAGCGGAATGAATTGTTTTCTTTGATACAGGCTGAGTCCTGGCGAGACACTCGGCGCTGGCAGGCTATATTTGCGTTCGCTGCCGGGCAGCCGTGATGAACTCCGCGACAAAGGCTAGCGTAACTCCAAGGATGAGGCCCGAGACGCCCGCGAGCAGAAGGACGAGGGTCCGCTTGGGCCGAATGGACTTTTCTGGCAAGTACGGCACCCCCAACAGTTCAGTCGGATAGGAATCCACAGCACTTATCTCTGTTTGTAAATTAAACCGTTCTTTTTCAAGTCCAGAGGTTAACGTTAGAAAGCCACCTTTTTCAACGACAAGAATAGCTGCCTGGGCGGGGTCCTGGCGACCCATCTTGTCGATGTGCTTCTCCAGTTCCTGCTGATGGGCTTCCACAACTTCTAAACGATGGGAAAGGGCCTGCAGGCGCGTATGCCGAATTTCTAGTTCCTGTTCAAACAATTTGTGCTGTTCGGCCAGAAATTCGGCAACCACTTGCTCGAGATACCGCCTCGCTCCTTCGGCGGTCGCATCAACAGCCTTGAGAAGCACGATGCTGGCGGTGTTTTTTTTGTCAGAGCTGACCGACGAAATGTACGGCAATCCCTTGGTGACCATCTTGTCGTCAACACGATATTTCTCAACCAACCTTTGGACAAGAACGGCTGGATTAGCTATCGGGTGCTCCTTGCAAATCTGACCGACCAGAATTTGTGCTGAGCACTCGTACACTGTGCCAGTTTGCACCAAGTAAAGGACGGCAAGCACCATTGTTAGGACAGGGGCTATGAGAATAACCCATTTTCGGGCAACTAATATTTGCCAAATATCAAAAAGAGTGATCTCATTCCCTCTGGCCACCGGCATTTGTTTCTGATGATTCATATACTTAAGAATGGCATTAATCGTCGATCAGGCCCTCTGAACGCGTCGACCCATCCGATTGCAACCTAAAGATTTGAATGCGTTTTACCTAAACAGAAGGAGATCAAAAACGCGCACAGTGGACAGCGCCTTTCCGCCAAACAACTCGGTCAGACCACCAATATTCGGCAGAGAACATAAACCAGTGGGAAACGGAGAGATGATTCTCTACCGTATTCCAATACACCCGTCAATTGTGGAATGAGGAGGAATACCTGCCATTCCTGCCAACTGGTTCAGAAACTACGGGCGCCCCATTCATGATCTTGGATAAACCGGTAGGCACTAAATGGTCTTTGACAGGCTTCCGGAATGACACTTTATGATAGCGGTCAGCACTATTCTTCAGCATTCGTTTTTAACAACCTGAATCCGTGACGCTTTAGTTCAGACTGGTGTAAGCCAGTCTCGCACAGGCAATTTAGGGGGCTCATGGTCTCCGCATCCGGTCCCAGCCGCACGGTACGGCGACATTGGCGTCTTGGTCCTTGAAATTTCAGTAAAATCCTGACCAGCAGGCGCACTTCTCCTGTGGCTGATCACTCTATCCCCACCGTCGCGCTCAGCTGGCCGGTACAAGTTGCTCGTATACTCCCTGGAACGCAGCAAACACGGGACAGTGGCGGCAGAAGCGGGCTCCTCGTCATTTCGTGTAGAATTCCCTGGGGTTTTTGAGGCCATAAACGGCACAATAATAAGACCGTTCAAAGGGGGCAACCCGAGAGGCTGGATTGCATCTCCCTGTTTTTACATAACTGGGCGAGGCATTCGCCGACAAGTCCTTGTGGTGGCCGGCCAACGTTATTTTGCATCAACTGGCCATTTTAATCGTGTTTTGTCGTTTTGTGTGGATTTGATCCCTATATAAATCAAATCCCCACAAAACGACG
>JAVEYP010000017.1:0-12028 GCA_034003445.1 Desulfobulbus sp. | reverse complement strand
AGGCCGTCGGCTTGGTATTGTTGACGACGCCACCGATCACTTCAGCTACGAGGCGATCTTCTCTACCCTGACCAATGTCGACTTTGACCCGCCCCGGTTCGTGGCTCTGATCAAGCGGACCGTTGAGCTGCGCGAGGCCATGAAGGCCAGAGTCGCGGCCGCCGGCGGCACGACCGACTTCACTGAACCACCGGCCACCTTCATTCCCACCGGCTCCGTAGCCGACCTGGTTGAGCAGGGCAAGGCCTTAAACCTGATTGAGAACCTGGACAAGGACGAGAATGTCCGCTCGCTCAAGCAGACCGTGCTCTACGGCCTCAAGGGTATCGCCGCCTATGCCGATCACGCCGCTATCCTTGGCAAGACCGACCCGGCCGTGGCCGCCTTCTGCTACGAGGCCCTGGTGGCCATGATGGCCAAAGGGATGACCGTGGAGCAGGGCGTGCCCCTGGTTCTTAAGGCCGGTGAAATTAACCTCACCGCCATGGAACTGCTCGATGCCGGCAACACCGGCACCTACGGTCACCCCGTGCCCACCCCGGTCCCGCTGGGACATCGCAAGAACAAGTGCATCCTCATCACCGGTCATGATCTGCGCGACCTGGAGTTGCTCCTCAAGCAGACCGAGGGTAAGGGCATCGACATCTACACCCATGGCGAGATGCTGCCCTGCCATGGCTATCCGGAGCTGAAAAAGTACCCGCACTTCTTCGGGCACTTTGGCACCGCCTGGCAAAACCAGCAGAAAGAGTTCCCCAACTTCCCGGGACCGATCCTGTTCACCACCAACTGTATCCAGAAACCGCGTGACGACTACCAGGACCGGGTCTTTACCAACGGCCTGGTCGGCTGGCCGGGTGTGAAGCACATCAGCGATAAGGACTACTCGGCCGTGGTCGAAATGGCGCTGGCCATGGACGGGTTCACCGATGACGTGGACAACGGCGAGGTGCTCGTTGGCTTCGCCCGAAACGCAGTGCTCGGCGTGGCCGACAAGGTTATCGAGGCGGTCAAGTCCAAGGCTATTCGTCACTTCTTCCTGGTGGGCGGCTGCGACGGCGCCAAGCCGGGTCGTAACTACTACACCGAGTTCGTCGAGCAGGTGCCCAAGGATTGCGTGGTGCTCACGCTTGCCTGCGGCAAGTTCCGCTTCTTCGACATGCAGCTGGGCGACATCGGCGGCATCCCGCGGCTGCTCGACGTAGGGCAGTGCAACGACGCCTACTCGGCCATCCAGATCGCCGTGGCACTTGCCAAGGCCTTTGACTGTGAGGTGAACGAGCTGCCGCTGTCTATGATCCTCTCTTGGTACGAGCAGAAGGCTGTGGCCATCCTGCTCACCCTGCTCTTCCTGGGAATCAAGGACATCCGCCTCGGGCCCACGCTGCCGGCCTTTGTCAGCCCAACGGTCCTGCAGTTCCTGGTGGACACTTTTGACCTCAAACCCACTGCCGAAACCGCCGCGGAAGACCTCAAGGCCATCCTCGGCTAACCACCCCCCGGCGTGTCGGGCAGGGACCGTTGTCCCCTGCCCGCGCGCTCTTTCATCAACCAACGAGGAACAGTATGAAAACAGTACAGATTGACGAAGAAGAATGTATTGGCTGCGGAACCTGCGCGGAACTCTGCCCGGAAATCTTTGCCATGAACGACGACACTGACAAGGCCTACGTTATCATGGCCGAAGGCGGCAACGAGGCGTGCATCGACGATGCCAGCGCCTCCTGCCCGGTGAGTTGCATCACTAACGAATAGGCCTGAGCAGAGCGGCCGTCCGTCGGACCAGGACTTGCTCCGACGGGCGGCGCTGCCTGAACCACCATGGACGATATCCACAAGACCTATCTGATACTGCCCGACCTGGACGCGAGCCTGCTGAGCCCGGAAGACCTGGAACGGCTGGCCGCGCTAGCCCGCAAGTACAACATCCCAAAAACAAAGATCACCAGTGCGCAACGTGTTGCTTTCCTCGGCATGGCGCCGGAGGCGGTCGAGCCGCTGCGCGCTGAATTGGACATCCCGGCAACTGCGCCACACACCCGTAAGCAAATGCACTATGTGCAGGCCTGCCCAGGCCGCAGTTGGTGCCGCTACGGTCATTGCGAAACCTTGGAGTTTGCCGAGCGCATCAAGGCCATCGAGTTGGACGGCCCCCTGCCCGCCAAAGTCAAGGTGGGCATCTCGGGTTGTCGCTTCTGCTGCTGCGAGTCCTGGCTGCGCGACGTCGGGCTCGCCGGTGGCAGCAAAGGCTGGCGCTTCACCTTTGGCGGCAACGCTGCCGGCCGGCCGCGCATTGGCGACCTGGTGGCCGAGGGGCTGAGCGATGACGAGGCCGTAACCCTGGTGACCCGCACCCTCAACCACTACGTCCGAGAAGCCCGGTTCAAGACCCGCTCCGCCCGCTTCATGGAACGCTACGGCGTCGAGGCCCTTAAAAAAGCGGTCCTCGGCTGAGCCGCAACCTTCGTCCCTCTGAAAGACAATGAAAGCACTGCGAAAAATTATCGAGATTGACGAAGAACTCTGTGACGGCTGCGGCCAGTGCGTCCCTGACTGTGCCGAAGGTTCGCTGCAGATCATTGATGGCAAGGCCCGGCTGGTGGCGGACAAACTCTGTGACGGCCTCGGCGCCTGCCTGGGATCCTGCCCAACCGGTGCCCTAAAAATCATTGAGCGCGAGGCCGATTCCTTTGACGAGGAGGCGGTCGAGCAGTTCCTTGCCGGTAAGGTGCAGGCGGCCGCTACCCCGAGGACACCAGGCGGCTGCCCCTCGGCCGGGCTTGCGACCTTTGCACCGCTGAGCCCCTGCCAGACGGCAAACACGCCCACCACCCAGATTGGCTCGGCCCTCTCGCACTGGCCGGTGCAGATACGGCTTATCCCGCCAACCGCGCCCTTCCTGGAGAACTGCGACCTACTAGTGGCCGCGGACTGCGCAGTGGTCAGCTACGCTGGTCTGCAGAAGGATTTCATTGCCGGCCGGGTGGTGATGATGGGCTGCCCCAAGTTCGACGACCAGCAACTCTACGTGGACCGCTTCACCGAGATCTTCGGCACCCGCAAGCTCAAGTCGCTGACCGTCCTCATCATGGAGGTGCCCTGCTGCCACTCCATGCTGCAAATCATCAAGACGGCCTGGGATGCGGTCAAACCGGCGTTCCCGGTACGTCACGTGGTGATTTCCACCCAGGGCACAGTGGTGTCCGAAACCGCTTGGTAGACCTGCCCCGTTTGTCAGCCGTTTCCGGCCCCGGTCCGCTCATCTCCTTGCAGCGGGCCGGGGTTTTTTATTTGTCGGGACAGAAGCTCTCAGCTACGATCAACCCGCCTGGCCCCGCTCCGCCAGGGTCCCTTACCCGGAGATTCCCCATGAAAACCAACCTGACCCTGATCGGCATGCCGGGCGCGGGCAAAAGCACCATCGGCATTATCCTTGCCAAGAACCTCGGCCTCGGCTTCATCGACACAGACGTGCTCATCCAGATCAACCACCAAAAATCGCTCCAGCAGATCCTCGACAAGAGCGGGCACCTGACTCTGCGAGCCATTGAGGAGGAGGAGATCGTCAAACTGAACGTCAGCCGCCATGTGATCGCCACCGGCGGCAGCGCCGCCTACAGCCATTCGGCCATGACCCATCTGGAACGAATATCCACCATCGTCTTTTTGGAGGTGTCGTTTGCGGAGATCACACGCCGCATCCGCAACTTTGCCACCCGCGGTATCGCCAAGGCCAAGGATCAGACCTTCCACGAACTCTACGACGAGCGCCAAGTGCTCTACCGGCGCTATGCGGAGCTGACCGTGGCCTGCGACGGACGCGATCAGGAGGAAATTGCCGCGGATATCACCCGCTCCCTGCCGGCCCGCCTGTTCGGCCATGGTTGAGCTCACCGCATTTTTTTCCTTAAACTCTTGAGCTGCGCCTGCGCCTATCCTGTAACTACTTGATAAAACTTGGGTGTAGGCATGCCATCAAAGAGTGGCATGACCTGCGCACCTGCTGCGTCATGGGCAGGGCTGCTATGCATTGCCTTAAAGCCATCCTGACTCTCAAACTCAACGATAGCCGCATAATTGCCACCCTCAACAGGCTCCAAAAGGCGCCTCCCGATAAAGCCCTTAAACGTGGAGAATTTTTCATTTGATGCAGCAAACCATTTCCGAAATTCAGCATCTTTGCCTGTTTTTATGGGCGGAAAAGAGATGAGAACTACAAACATGATACAACCTCCACATAGATTTTTTGATACTGATTTTTCGAGCCTCTTTCAAGGATATTTAAAGGTTGTCCTTGATCGATAGCTCCGCTGTGTGCACCATCAATGTCCTTTCTTCTTTTTTGAGGCGGACCGCTCTTCCAGGTATTCCTTCAACGCGACAACGTTGTTGTGCTCTGCATCATGTGAGCTGAACAACAACGTCACTGTGCCTGTCTTTGCCGCGTCAAGGATCGGCTGCCAAGCCTCCGAATGCTCGTCGAGTTCGACCCGATAGCGCCGCTGAAACTCGGGCCACTTGGTCGGGTCATGGCTGAACCACTTGCGCAGTTCGGTGCTGGGCGCAACGTCTTTGAGCCAGTCATCGAGTTTCAATGCCTCTTTCTTGATGCCGCGCGGCCAAAGCCGTTCCACAAGAATACGCGTCCCATCTGTCTGCGCGGGAGGATCATAGGCGCGTTTAATTTGGATCATGGTTGCCTCCTGTGATTGGCTTGCCTCAATACCCCTCGAATTCGTCCCTACGAATGTCGTCGTCATCGATGCCGGCTTTGTTGAGCATCTCGTGAACCGCATTGACCATCTTTGACGGGCCGACAAGATAGTAGATGGGCGACTTGGCATCAGCCAGGTATTTGCGCAGCAGCGTCTCATCAAGCCGGGCAGTCTCGCCGTCCCACGACTGGGTTGATTTCGCCATACCGGTCATGGTGGGGATGAGAGTGAAGTTTGGGATTTTCTGTTGCAGTTCGGTCAGTTCATCCAGAAACGCGGCGTCCTCAGGCCGGCGGTTGGAAAAGAACACGAAAATGTGGTGCGCCAATGTATCGTGCGCAACCTGCAGGAGGATGCTGTGGACCGGCGTGATGCCGATGCCGCCCACCAGAAACACGGCCGCGTGCTCGGTTCTGTTATGCAGCCTCATAGCGCCGCCGGGGCCTTCGAGCTTCACCTCCGTATTGAGCGGCAAGTGCGAGAGTTGGCGCTTGAAGGCGGTGTCCCGTACTCGCGTCACTACCATGAGGGAGTCGTCGTCCGGGGCGCTGGCAACGGAAAATCTGCGCGTATTTCCCTCAGCGTCAGTTTCGCTAGGATTCAACAAGGTGAGGTCAATCCATTGTCCGGGGCGGAAGCTGAACCCTGGCGGCCTTTCGAATTGAAACGCCATGGTCCGCTCGGCCACGAAAAAGCGCTTTTTCAGTTTCACCAGATACTTCGGTGTCTTTGCTGCGCCATACCCCTCAAACTCTTCCGTGCGGATATCGTCGTCATCAACGCCCGCTTTGTTCAGGGTCTCGTGAACCCCGCTGACCATGTCCGGCGGACCAACGACATAATAGATGGGCGATTGCACCTCAGTCAGATATTTGGCCAGCAGCGCCTCATTCATTCTCGCCGTCTCGCCGTTCCACGACTGGGTTGATTTCGCCATGCCGGTCATGGTGGGGATTACGGTGAAGTTTGGGTTCTCCCTTTGCAGGTCGGTCAGCTCCTCCAGAAAGGCGGTGTCTTCAGGCCGACGATTCGAATAGAACACGAAAATTTGGTGTTGCAAGTTTTCGTGCGCGGCATGCAGGAGAATACTGCGAACCGGCGTGATGCCAATGCCGCCCGCCAGAAAGACGGCCGCATGCTCGGTTCTGTTCTGCAGCCGAAGCTCGCCGCCGGGACCTTCGAGTTTGACGACCGTATCGAGCGGCAGATCGGGAAGCTGACGCTTATAGGCCGTGTCCCGTAAGCGCGTAACCACCATGAGAAAGTCCTCGTGCGGGGCGCTGGCAATGGAAAACCCGCGGGTATCTCCCTCCTCATCGGTTTCGCTGGGGTTCAGCAGCGTGATGTCAATCCATTGGCCGGGACGAAAAGTGAATCCTGGCGGCTTTTCGAATTGCAAAGCTATGGTCCGCTCTGCCACGAGAAAACGCTTCTTCAGTTTGACCAGATACTCCGAAATGCTCGTTTGAGGGCTCATGTTGTTCCTCCTTAGCGTGGACAGCGTTCATCGCGTCGCCACTAAACGTCGCTTCTAAATAAAGGCACTCAACAAAATGGCGCAAGCGGTTTTTTGGTCTGTGGCAGCTATAAAGACAGTCTCCGTTGGTTCCGTCGCTGCAAATGGATTGAGTCTTCTGGGAACCAGCCAGTCAATCGTCTCTGCAAAGAGGAACGCATACTTGTTGCAGCAGATAATTACCCCGACAGTTGATTTATAAAACTCTCAAGTATCTGCAGTCATGAAAACATCTTCACCTTGATCAGCTTAAAAAGCCCTGGATAATCCGGTTGACTGCAGCGTCATAGTCAAGGCCGAGGCTCATGAGTTTCATTAACTGGTCATTGGCGATTTTGCCGATGGAGGCCTCGTGGGTCATTTCCGCATCTGAGTGGAGCGCACGCAGGGCCGGGATGGTCTGGTTGACACCGTTGTCCATAATAATAGCGTCGCATTCAATATGTCCGTAACACTTGGCTTTTGCCGTGAGGTTTACGTAAAAATCCTGAGAGGAGTCGCCTCTTATCACGGACCGGGAAACGATATTCGCCTTGCTGTTGGTGCCGGCCAGGACGATTTCGTTTTTCGATTCTGCCATCTGGTTGCCGTCAGTCATGACCCGTTCCGTAACAATCAACACTGCCCCTTCTCCAATGATCGCTTCGTTTACGCGCTTGGCTTCATCCACGCCCCCCAATTGGGTCAGTTCCATCTCCACCTGTGAATTTTTTTCCATAAACACTTTGGTGGTGGGATTTAAAATGCGCCGGCCCGTGCCCTTGCCAAGGGCAATATGTTTTTCAACATATTTAACCTTTGCGTCCGCCTTGATCTGAAACTCGTGAATCCCGGAATGGCCTTCAGATTCTTTGCCGCCGCAATGAATCCCGCAACCGGCAATAATGGTCACGTCCGCCCCTTCCCCGATGATAAAGGTGTTATAGACTGTGTCATGAAGCCCGGCCTGGGAGAGAATCACCGGAATATGAACGGATTCATTCTTTGTGCCCGGCTTGATGTCAATAATGATCCCGTCTCCTCGTTCATTGGCTTCGATATTGATATTGGCGGAGACCTCGCGGGCCAGAAGCTTCCCGTTCTTTCGAATATTATAGGCCCCCTTGGGCATCGCTTCCAGATCGGCAACTTCTTTCAATACGAGCTTATCGGTAGCATCTAACATCATTGTCTCCTTGGCATGGTTCGGTGAGCGGGCATACGCTTAAATCCTGTAGCATGGGCATGGCGCCCTTCAAGTCGCCGGAATAGGCGATCCGTCCTTTCCGGATCAGCAAAAGGGTGTCTGCGGCTTCCAGGAATGCCTTGTTGTGGCTGACCACAATGGTGGTGGTGTTATGTTCTTTTTGCTCCCGCTTGAGCAGTTCCACCATGGGACCGATGGTCCAGAGGTCAATGCCGGTGTCTGGTTCATCGTAAATGGCTACTTTGGGATTCCTGGCAATCACGGTTGCCAGTTCAATTTTTTTGATCTCTCCTCCAGACAACTTGCCGTCCACGCGCTTATCCAGAAACTCTCTGGAGCAAACACCCACCCGGGTGATAATTTGGACTAGCGCCTCTTCATCATCCGTCCCTGCTGCAATAGACAGAAGGTCCCGAAACGTGGTCCCCTTGAACCGTGCCGGATGCTGAAATCCATAGACAATGCCTGCATTGGATCGTTCGTGGATAGCGAGGGTGCTGATATCTTTTCCATTAAAAATAATTTTCCCGGAGCTTAATTCATTGATGCCCATAATCAGCTTGGCAAGTGACGTTTTGCCAGATCCGTTCGGCCCGGTGATGGCATAAAACTTGCCCGGTTCAAAGGTAAAACTCACATCATTCACAATCGTCTTGAGTGAAGGAGCCTTGCCTTTGACATCTGTATCCGGCGCTTTGAATGTAATATTTTGTAGTTGCAGCATGGCTGGTCTCTTCCTCCAAATCATTAAAATTCGATTATACCGGTCAAAGGATTTAGTTTTTTAAATCCTTTACGGCGTGAACCATATCCTCAAGGGCCTCATGCATCAGTAGACTTAGCAGGGTCGGAACAAGCGAGCATCTGGTATTTTACAGGTTCCAACTTCAAGGATAGGTGTTTCCGGGTGTGCTTTTGCCCTTGTTGGCCCTTAAAGAGTTCACTTTGCGGAAAAAAAACTCCGTTCTCCTCCTGACAGCACGTCTCATAGATGTCTCGGAGCCAGCTCAGCACTCGCCACCAAGGCCGCTTTTATAGCGCCCTTCTTGAGCAGCAGGTTAGGCCGCATTCATTGTCTTTGTTTCGAAAATCCGCTGCAGTGGAGTCTGTGGTACACAGGCTCCTGCCAATGAGATACGTCACCAAGAAAAAAAGGACAGCGAGGAGGACCTCACTGTCCTCGGCGGACATCCTGCAGTCACTTCCCACAGCAGGCAGGAATACCTCAACCTCTGACCCGCGTGATGGTCCCGTTGGCAATCAGATTTTGGAATTGAGACAGCAGGGCCTGTTCCTCCTTATCGACATGCGCATCCGCATGGGCGCAGTCCATAATCTGTTAGTATTCTTTTGGCGTGACTTGGAGGTCTTCGATAGCGTGCTTGATAAGCTCCTTGAGGTCGCCGGCCGACTCGCTGACTTTTTTCATCGATTTGTGCTCCTTGGGCTTCGTCAAAAGCAAAGTGTTTGGTCTCGAATAGAGACAAGTACTTTAAAAATAAGCATCGGAGAGAAGAAAAAAAGGAAAAGGAGCAGGTTACAACCGATAGGTTAAATTGTTCATAAATTTTTGAGGGTGTTCCGTACCGAATCATTTCTGTCATTCTATCAAATTTTGGTCATCTGCATGGCAAGACCTCCCTCAAATATCACTATGATCTTGCACGTAAAACATACACCTATGCTATCGGTGCATTTGTTATTTTTGATAGCTCAATATTAATATCATAGATTCGTCCCCGCACCTCAGAAACACCAAGGTCCTTTAATCTGGCAGTGTGTTTTTCAAGATACGCACCAGCTGCCTCTTTGTTTTCAAACAAGTAAATACCACCAGCTTCTTTCAGGCTTTCTTGTTCAGTCCATATTTTCCAAATAAATCCAGGCTCCTCAATTATTGAGTGGGCGAGCTCAGTGAGTGCCTCTGTCATTTTCTCCCCAAAAGGGCCGTTGAAAGGAAAATCCACTTGTAACAATATATGCATATCTAGTCCTTTTATAGGAACTAACGAGGGATATTAGCCGTTGTTATAAACAATTCAGCTGTATCCTTCTTATTAGACAGGACAATTTACAATAAAAAATCATTGTCCATTATTCATAATTTCACGCGTTTTAGCCTGAGTGAATTACTGATCACGGATACTGAACTGAAACTCATTGCAGCAGCAGCAATCATTGGCGATAAAAGTGTTCCAAAGAACGGATACAATACTCCGGCGGCAATTGGAATACCTGCGGCGTTATAAATAAAGGCAAAGAATAAATTTTGCCTAATATTACGCATGGTGGCTTGGCTCAGCCGCCTAGCCCTGACAATCCCCCGCAAATCGCCTTTCACTAAAGTGACGCCCGCGCTTTCTATTGCCACATCGGTGCCTGTTCCCATGGCAATACCAACATGGGCCTGTGCCAGCGCAGGGGCATCGTTAATACCATCACCAGCCATGGCAACGATACGACCATCGGTTTGAAGCTGCTTAATTATTTCGGCCTTTTGTTCAGGAGACACTTCAGCATGGACTTGGTCGATATCCAGTTTATCGGCAACCACTTTTGCAGTGGCCTTACTGTCACCGGTAAGCATGACGATCTGGATACCTTCGGCATGCAAATCGCGAATGGCTTCGCCTGTTGCGTCTTTGATCGGGTCAGCGACGCCGATGAAACCTGCTGCTTGGCCGTCAATCGCAACCAGCATGACCGTCATGCCCTTGAGACGTTGTTTATCCGCTTGCTTAGACAAGTCCTCGGTGTTGATATCCAACCCTTCCAATAACTTTATGTTCCCTATGGCTACCCGATGTCCAGCCACTTCGCCGGTGACGCCCTGGCCGGTAATTGACTGGAACTTACTGGCCTTAACCAGCTCAACCCCCTTTTCTTCCGCTCCCTGGACAATAGCCTCTGCCAAAGGATGTTCGCTGGCGCGTTCGAGGCTCGCGACCATACGCAATATTTCATCTTCGCTAAACCCTGTTTCCGCCTGCACTGTAACCAGTTTGGGCTTGCCTTCGGTTAGCGTACCGGTCTTATCCACAACCAGAGTGTCGACTTTTTCTATAATCTCGAGTGCTTCTGCATTTTTAATCAACACTCCGGCCAGGGCGCCCCGTCCTGTTCCCACCATAATAGAAATTGGCGTGGCAAGCCCCAATGCGCATGGACAGGCGATGATCAGCACAGCAACGGCATTCACAACCGCATGCGCCAGGCGCGGCTCCGGACCCCACGCCCACCAAAAAATAAAAGCGACCGCTGCGATGGCGACCACCGCTGGGACAAAATAACTTGCCACAGTATCGGCCAATTTTTGTATGGGGGCGCGCGAGCGTTGTGCATCAGCCACCATTTTTACGATTTGTGACAGCAAGGTATCGGAGCCGACTTTTTCCGCCCGCATCAGCAAACTGCCGGTTCCATTCACTGTTGCGCCGATGAGTTTATCTCCGGTTGATTTTGTCACCGGGATGGGCTCCCCGGTAACCATGGATTCATCTATATTACTTTCACCATCAGTGACCGTACCATCCACCGGTATTTTCTCGCCGGGCCGGATCCGCAAGGTATCGTCGGGCTTTACCTCCTCCAGAGGGACATCTTTTTCGGTTCCATCGTTGTTCACAATGCGGGCCGTGTTCGGGGCAAGACCCAGCAACAGCTGAATGGCTTCATTGGTTCGTGAACGGGCGCGTAGCTCAAGGACTTGCCCCAAAAGGACCAGAGCCGTGATCACAGCTGCTGCTTCAAAGTAGACTGAAACCAAACCATTTTCCATCCGCATGATCGGCGGAAAGACCTCTGGAAACAGTAAGGCCACAACGCTATACCCCCAGGCAACAGAGACACCCAGGGCGATCAAAGTGAACATGTTGAGGTGCCAAGTTCGGACGGATTGCCAGCCGCGGACAAAAAACGGCCAACCGCCCCACAGCACGACAGGTGTTGCCAACACGAACTGAATCCATTGAACCGCTTGCATTGAAAGCCAATTTGGCAGCCACGCAGGTGCCATGTCGGCTGTCATGGCCAGGAAGAACACTGGCACGGCGAGCACGGCGCAGACCCACAATCGCTGGCTCATGTAAACGAGTTCTTCATTCTTTTCTACAATACCGGACGTTATAACGGGTTCGAGTGCCATCCCGCATTTGGGGCAGCTACCGGGATGATCTTGTACCACCTCGGGATGCATAGGGCAGGTGTACTCGGTTCGGGTCGAGGCCGCTGGCGCGCCCGCCGGCTCCAGCGCCATCCCGCATTTCGGGCAATTACCAGGCCCCTGTTGCTCGACTTCAGGATGCATGGGGCATGTATAGGTGATGGGCTCGCTGTGGGCTTCAGGGGGTGGCAAGGGCTGCTGATCCAGATATTTTTCCGGGTGTTCTTTAAATTTTTGCAGGCAATGTTCGCTGCAGAAATAATACTCTTTGTCCTTATGGTGGAAATGGATTTCGGAATCGCTTGAAACCGCCATGCTGCAGACAGGGTCTTTGTGCTGATCTTGTTTTGGCTCCGGTTTTGTACTCATGAATCCACCTCCATAGCTTTTCAGCGGACGCGATTTTTTACGCCCCGCTGGAAAAGCACTCTAGATTTGCGGGCCTCCGG
>JAVEYP010000016.1:0-12256 GCA_034003445.1 Desulfobulbus sp. | reverse complement strand
ATACGTATGGGGTTAATAATAAGCACGCCATTTTATCCCCTGCTTATTATTCGCATAATCCCTTGCGGAACATGGATATATAATAAGCAGGCTTGGTGGAGGGTGGAGGTAAAGGACATAAAGAAGGACTGGATTCCTCACGTGCGTTCGGAATGACGGTCTGGCGCTGGTTTGGATGGTGAAGTGGCGACTGTTGGAGCACCGGTTTTAACCGGTCGTACCGCCGGATTTATCCGGTGGAAGGGATGGTGGACTTGTTTCATGTGCCAGATGAATCTGGTGGAAAAGTGTGGCGGTTTGTTTATTGTCCCAGATGAATCCGGTGGAAAAGTGTGGCGGTTTGTTTATTGTGCCAGATGAATCTGGCACCAACGACCGGATGAATCCGGTGCTCCGGCAAGGCCTGGATTTCTCACGTGCGTTCGGAATGACGGTCTGGCGCGGGTTTGGGAGGTGAAATGGCGACTGTTGGAGCACCGGTTTCAACCGGTCGTACCGCCGGATTTATCCGGTGAAAAGGATGGTGGACTTGTTTCATGTGCCAGATGAATCTGGCACCAACGACCGAATGAATTCGGTGTTCCGGCGCTTTCGTAAGCTATATATAAATCAGCGTTATCGGCGTAATCTGCGTGAACCCTCGGCGCAATCCGCGTTTTTTTCAGCGAATATCTGCGGGAAACCCAATTTTGTTACCCACTATATATGGAGGGGAATCTTGCTTAGATACTAAAGACAAGCTGAACTCATCCCAAACACTTCCGAAATGATTGTTTTGATGTTTTTTGGAGGCCTTGGGATTGTCTAAAGTATGGCTTTACAGGCAGTTGGAGTCATTTTTAAGAACAAAAAAATTAGGGAGGATAAAAAATGAAGGTAACTTTCAAAAACATGATTCAGGCTTATCAGGGAAAGTGTGATGGCCTGATTTACTACTACAATCCCCGGCTAAAGCGTATGTTGTGCAGGACTTACGCCAAACCCAGGGAATCCACGCAAAACCGCAGATTCGCGACGATTGCGAAAAATCTGCGCTCTTTGAACCCGTCCGAGGGTTTTTGCAATGACCTTCGGGTTTACGCGGATCTTTACCGCCGCAAAAACTTTGATGGTCCGAACATCGTCACCTGGTATAACGCCTATCTGATGATGATGTATGCGATGGCGGGGCTGTATCCGCAGCTCGATTTGGAGCATATCACACGCGCGGATATTGAGGATGGCGCGCTTCCCTGTCGGAGCGTGAAAAGAGCGGTGGAGGCGAGGCTTTTGCCGATGGTGAAGGGGTATGAATTGCTGGATGCGGGGTTTTAGCGTTTTAGGGTTCCCGCGGATTAGCGCAGAAAAAAACGCAGATAGCGCCGATAGCGTGGATGGAGCACCGGATTCATCCGGTCGTTGGTGCCAGATTCATCTGGCACAATGTTCTGCCGACCACCCAACTCCGCCCTTTAGGCAGAAAACCCGCGCCCATGCGTCATTCTGAGCGCCAGCGAAGAATCCAGGCCATGATTCTTAATAGATTAGGGATACACAGGATTGGGATGATAAAAAAGGGATTTTTACGTTGTAGCGCCGGAACACCGGATTTATCCGGTCGTAGGTGCCGAATTCATTCGGCACAAAGAGGAAAACCCGCCACCTTTTTTCACCGGATAAATCCGGCGGGTCCGACCGGTTGAAACCGGTGCTCCAACAGTCTCCACTTTGCCACCCAAACCCAGGATAACGCGTTGGTTCGGCGTAATCGGCGTAATCTGCGTGACATTTTTTCTGCGCTAATCCGCGTGAACCTTAAAACCGGTGTTCCATCAGTCGCCATCCCGCACTTTTTCCAACACCAGCCGCTTCAAGCGGGGTTCATCAGCGCAGACAAGTTTCATTCTGAGGGCCAAAGGGTTCAGGGATTTATGGAGGGCGAGTTTGGGTAAATCCTTTTCCGTGCAGAGCAGAACGCCGTCGTCGCCAAGAGCCTGGAGGATGGGGTCGATTTCGGCGGGCTGGGAGAAAGGATGATGGTCGGGAAAGCGGAAATGGGTTTCCCAGTTGAGACCGAGAGCGTGGACGCTGTCCTCGAAAGAATCCGGCAGCGCGATGGAAGAAATCAGGACTAGTTTTCGGTTTTGGAGGATGTCGAGAGGAAAGGCATTTCCCTGGGAGTCAATGACATCGAGGGCTTGATAGAAGCATTTGAGGGCGGTTCTGGCGCTGGCGGGGAGGTTTCCCAGGGATGGGGTTTGGGCTTCTTTTTGGATTAAAACCAGGGCGTCCGCGCTTTGGAGAGCCGAGAGGGGTTCACGCAGCCAACCGGCGGGAATGACGCGTCCGTTTCCGAGGCCAAGTTTGGCGTCGAAGCAGACCAAATCGAGGTCGCGGGCGATTTTGAGGTGTTGGAAACCATCGTCCAGAATCACCACATCGAGGTCGGGATATTCCGCCAAAAGCAAGGAAATCGCCGCCACCCGCCTCTTCCCCACCACGACGGGGATTCCGGGAAGTTTTTGAGCCAAAAGCTGGGCTTCGTCACCGGAATCTTTGACGCCCAGGATGATGTTTGAGCGGTTGGAAACGAGGCTGGGAAAGCGTTCCCGGCTTCCGCCACAGCCACGATGAGAGAGCGCGACTTTGATGCCCATTTCCTGGAGTAAGAGCGCCAAATAGACGCAAAAAGGGGTTTTTCCGCTACCTCCGCTCCCCAGATTTCCCACACTGACCACCCGGCAGGGAGCGCGCCAGCCTTGAAAGCGGCTTCGGCGCAGGGTTTGAAGCGCGGCGTTGAGGTTTCCCAAAGGGAGAAGCAGATGGCTGAGAGCGCTGCGTTGGTGAAGGTGTCGGCGCGCCAGCTCTTGTAGATTCAATCAGCATTCCCCGCCAAATTTGGCATCGATGAGGGCGATGAGTTTTTCCACATCGAAGGGTTTGAATAAAACGTCTTTCAGGCCGTCGGTTTTGGAGCGTAAAAGGACGTGGTCGGGGTCGTAGCCAAAGCCGGTCATCATTATCACCGGCAGGGCGGGGTCGTGGGCTTTGACGCGGGAAAAAAGCTCGTAGCCGTCCATATCGGGCATGGCGATGTCGGTGATGACGAGGTCGATGTTTCCCGCGATGACCTCGTGGAGGGCGTCCAGGCCGTTATAGAAGCCGCAAATTGTCCAGTTGGGGCAGGAAGCCCGGAGCTGTTCCCGAAGTGATAAAACGATGCTCTCCTCGTCGTCAACGATACAAATTGTCATTTCTTTCAATCGATTCCTCCCAGAATGATGTCCCGGATTTGTTGATAGCGGTCCATTGTTTTTTGGATGATGTGAGGTGGTAAAAGCGGCGCGGGTGGTTTTTTGTTCCAGCCGATACGGGTGAGGTGGTCGCGGATGATTTGTTTGTCGAAACTGGCGGGGGTTTTTCCGAGGCTGTATTGAGATGAATCCCAAAACCTTGATGAATCGGGAGTTAGAGCTTCATCACCCAGGAGGAGTTCGCCGTCCAAAAGCCCGAATTCGAACTTGGTGTCCGCCAAAATGATACCTTTTTCCTTCAGTTTGGCGTGGGCCCAGGTGTATAATTTGAGGGAATAATCGCGGGCGAGGTCAGCCAGAGCGGGGTCCATGGATTCGCGCATCTGGAGGAAAGTGATGTTTTCATCGTGGCCCTGGTCGGCTTTGGTGGAGGGCGTGAAAATGGGCTCGGGGAAGGCTTCGCTTTCGCGCATTTTGGGAGGTAAGGGCAAGCCACCAACGCTTTTGGAGACTTTGTATTCCGCCCAGGCAGAGCCGCTGAGATAGCCGCGGACGATACACTCGAAGGGGATAATTTTCAGCTTTTTCACCAGCATACTACGCCCCTCCAGGTAAGGTTTAAAGCGTTTGAGAGCATGGGGATAGGCGTCAACGTCGTCGGTGATGAAATGGTTTGGGACGAGGGGGGCAGTCAGCTTGAAGGCGTGAACGGCGATTTGATTGAGGATGGCGCCTTTTCCGGTCAAAGTTTGGGGAAAGACCACATCGAAGGCGGAAACGCGATCGCTGGTGACAATCAGGAGGGTTTCCCCCAGGTCAAAGATGTCTCTGACCTTACCCCGCTGGCTTTTGAAAACAATATCCAATTTCTTGATTTGGTTGAACATACATCATCCTTTACGATGTTTTACATGATATTCGTATAGCAAACGTCTTTCGTCTATATCAGTTAGATTGATGGCAAGCGTCTCATTTTCGCGGTATTGAGTGGTCTCTGGGTGGAAATCGTGGCGGATTCCATTGACTTCACACCAGCGCAGGACGCCGTTTTCAACGCCAAAACCCTCATCCTCCCAGCTCAGGGATTTGGTGACGTAGAGGAAATTGAGCCAGTCGCGATAGCTTTCGAGGCGTTCGATTTCCTCGTCCAGAAGGTCGGCTTTGGCAAAATCGAGGTCGTTGAAATATTTTACCCGCTCCACGGCGACCATTTCCAGAATTCCGTTTTGAGGGTGTAAATAGGCTTCGCGCAGGAGGTTATGGAGCTTGTACAGGGTGGCTTCGTCGCCATTTTCCAGCGCCAGACACCAGCCATTACAGATTCCGTCGTCCAGTTTTTGACAGGGATAAGTGTTTGTCTCGCAATAGGGTAGCTTCAGGATTCGGCTCAGGCTGTCCATGATTTCATAGAGGAAAAAGCGTCCCCGCCAGGGTCCGGCGTAGGTCCAACTGTCGTTGGTGTCGTCTTTTTGGGTGACGAAAGGAAAGCGGTGGGCGTCGAGCGCGAGGTAGGCGTAATCGCGGCTGGGCTGCATCATCTGTTGGTGGGGAAGGTTGTTTTGGCTCAAGAAAAGTTTGAGGCGGATGAGGGCGTCCACGCTTCGCGGCTGGGTTTCCAGTTCGAGGGTGTCCGCCAGCGCCGCGATTTCGGCAAAGCGGGTGTCGATTTCCGCTTTTTTCCGGATGAAATTCAGGCGGACAGCCAGATTCGGGGTGATTCCGCACCAGAGCGGCTCTCCGGCCTGACGAAAACAAAAAAACACCCAGCCACCGGGCAGCTCGGGGCTCTCGGAAAGGCGGGTTCCATTCCATTTCAGCTTAATCATGCGCCAAGACTGGCGTCCCCGCAGTTTGTGTCAATCAGAATCTTGCACAGAAGCCGCCGAGGCTGAATTGGCAAGCTTTTGGGGGTGAAAGGAAGGCCGGGAAAGGAGAGAGATTTTCAGCCTGGGGAAGGTGGCTGGTTCAGGGTGGCCTTGGGATTGGCTTCGGGGCTGGAAAAAGAATTTTTGAGCCTCATTAGGCTGATACCCACAGGATTATGGAAAAGTGTCCACAGAAGTTCACAAAAAAGGGCAAATATGGCTTGACAGAATCGCTAAGTTCCTAATTATGTGGATGTATTGGCTCTGAACGCAAAGAGCTTAAAGTGGATTGTAAATTCATAAGACATTGATAAATAAAGAGATTATAGATATAGACCGCAAGGGAGGTTTTTGATGTTTTCGAAAATCCGGAAACGCAACGGGAATATTGTCGTTTTTGACAAGCAAAAAATTGTGCGCGCCATTCATAAGGCGGGCGAGGCTACAGGTGAATTCGAGCTGGACGCGGCGGAGGTTTTGAGCGCGCGGGTGGTTAATCTGGCGGCTCAGATTATCGACGACGCGATTCCGGAAGTGGAACGCATTCAGGACATTGTGGAAGAGGTTCTTTTGGCTTCTCCCTATAAAAAATCCGCCAAGGCATACATTATATATCGCGACCAACACGCCCGCATCCGGGATATGTTCAACACCGGCGGGGTTCAACTGATTGACCAATATCTGGAAAAGCTGGATTGGCAGGTGAATGAGAATTCGAACATGGCGTATTCCCTCCAGGGTTTGAATAATTATATCGCCAGTGAAATCAGTAAAACCTACTGGCTGAACAAGATATATCCTCCCGAAATTCGTCGCGCCCACCTTGAGGGCGACATTCATATCCACGATTTGGGCCAGCTTTCGGTTTATTGTGTGGGTTGGGATTTGATGGACCTGTTGAAAACTGGATTTTGCGGGGCGGAAGGAAAGGTGGAAAGCTCGCCAGCAAGGCATTTCCGCAGCGCCTTGGGACAGATTGTGAATTTCTTTTACACCCTTCAGGGCGAAGCGGCGGGAGCGCAGGCTTTTTCCAATTTTGACACGCTTTTGGCGCCCTTTATCCGCCATGATGGGCTGGATTATACCGAGGTGAAACAGGCGCTTCAGGAATTCATTTTCAACATCAACGTCCCCACCCGCGTGGGTTTTCAGACGCCTTTTACGAACATCACGCTGGACCTCCTCCCACCCGATATCTATAAGGATACGCCGGTTATCATCGGCGGTGAGGAGCAAAAAGAGACCTACGGGGAATTTGGCGCCGAAATGGATATGTTGAATCAGGCCTTTTTGGAGGTGATGATTGAGGGCGACGCCAAAGGAAGAGTGTTCACCTTCCCCATCCCAACCTATAATATTACCAAGGACTTCGATTGGAGCGACCCCAAGCTCAGCTATCTTTGGGAAGCCACCGCGAAATATGGGATTCCGTATTTTTCGAACTTTGTGAATTCCGACCTCGACCCCAACGACGCGCGCTCGATGTGTTGTCGCCTGCGGCTGGATACGCGCAAGCTGGAAGCCAGAGGTGGCGGGCTGTTTGGGGCGAATCCGCTGACCGGTTCCATCGGAGTGGTGACGCTGAACCTTCCCCGCATCGGCTATCGCGCCAAGAGTGAGGAGGAATTTTTCGCGCTGTTGGAGGAGAATCTCCAAATCGCCAAAAACAGTTTGGAAATCAAGCGTAAGATATTGGAAAGATATACGCTTAACGGGCTTTATCCCTATACGCGTTTCTACTTGAAAAACATCTATGAGCGCTTTTTGGAATATTGGAAAAACCATTTTTCCACCGTGGGAATCATTGGCATGAACGAAGCGGCGATGAACTTTTTGGGCAAGAATCTGGGAACCGAGGATGGGCGGCTTTTCGCGCTGAAGGTGATGGATTATCTGAGGGGACGCCTGGTGGAAATCCAGGAGGAAACGGAAACCAACTATAACCTGGAAGCCACGCCAGCAGAGGGAACCAGCTATCGGCTCGCCATTTTGGACAAGAAATTTCATCCGGATATTATCTGCGCGAATTGTGGGTCGGACACGCCGTTTTATACGAACAGTTCCCAGCTTCCGGTGAATTTTTCCGACGATATTTTCGAGGTTTTGGACCTTCAGGACGAGCTTCAGACCAAATATACCGGGGGAACGGTGTTGCATATCTTTGGCGGAGAGAGAGTTGAACACGGTGAGAGCATCCGCAAACTGGTGAAAACCATCTGTGACAGCTATCACCTTCCCTACTTCACTTTTTCGCCCACATTCAGCATTTGTCCCGTTCATGGCTATCTCGTTGGCGAACAGCACACCTGTCCCACCTGTCAGAAACAAACCGAGGTTTTTTCACGCATCGTGGGCTATCTGAGGCCGGTTTCGCAATGGAACGAGGGCAAAAAAGCCGAATTTAAGATGAGAACGACCTTCGACACCATCAAAAATACGCGTGAAAACAGCCCCGGCGGTTCGCGACATCAGGTTTTGTGAATAGAAAATGAAGATTGGCGGCTTTCAAAAGTTTTCGCTGTTGGATTATCCCGGACAGCTCGCCGCCATTATCTTCACGCAGGGATGTAATTTCCGCTGTCCCTATTGTCATAATCCGGAATTGGTTGACCCCTCCCGCTTTGGGAAACCGCTCTCCACGGGCAAGGTTTTGGATTTTTTGAGAAAGCGGCAGGGGAAGCTGGGCGCGGTGGTGGTGACCGGCGGCGAGCCGACGCTTCAGCCCGATTTGGTACGCTTTATCCGCCAGCTTAAATACATGGGATTTTTGGTGAAGCTGGACACGAACGGCTCCCATCCGGAGGTTTTACAACGCCTCGCGGATGAGGAACTTGTGGATTATTGGGCGATGGATTTGAAGGCGCCGCCGGAGCTTTACCGGCTGATTTCGCGTTCGTCCGTACCGATGAATCACATCCTTTTCAGCATGGATATTTTGCGTGAAAGCGGCAAGCCCTATGAATTTCGCACCACCTTTTTCGAGAGGATTTTCGATTGGGAGGATATGGAGCGAATCCGCAAACTCCTGAGGCCTGGAGATAGTTTTTACCTTCAGGAATGTCATTACGACGAGACTTTGGAAGATTTTCCAGACGCAACCAAGGAAGCCAAAGCGCAGCTTTTGGACAACCCAGCCTGTCAATCCCTCATCCGTTGGGGCGATGAACACCAGATAAACATTGGCATCCGCTCACATTAAGCCCATGCCGGAAGTACGCTTCGAAGCCCTGCTCCCCCTCGTGGAAAAGCCTTCGCGCTATATCGACCACGAGATTAACGCCGTCCGTAAAGACTGGCAGGATGTGAATTTTTGCTTTGTTTATCCCGATGTTTATGAGGTGGGCGTCTCGCATCTGGGCATCAAAATTCTTTATTCCATCTGCAATCGCGTTGACGGCGTGATGGCAGACAGGGCCTATCTTCCCTGGGTGGATATGATTGAGCTTCTACGGCGGAAAGAGCTTCCACTTTTTGGCTTGGAAAGCCGGCGTCCACTGGGGGATTTTGACCTCGTGGGCGTGACCCTGCAGAGCGAACTCACCTATTCCAACCTCTTGGAAACATTGTCTTTGGCGGGAATACCGCTCAGCCGTGAAGAACGCGACGAAAGCCAGCCCATCATCATGGCGGGAGGTCCCTGCGCCACCAACCCGCTTCCTCTTTCAGACTTTGTGGATGTGTTTTTCATCGGCGAAGCGGAGGAAGCCATCATCGAGATGGCGGAGGTTTTCAAGCGCGTTTCAGCCCGTAAAGAGAGGCTGGAAGAGCTTTCCAAGGTAGCGGGCTGTTGGGTTCCGGCGCTTGATGAAGGGAAAACGATTGTGGGGCGGAAATTCGCTTCCTTTGCCCTTGGCCATCAACTGCACAGTCCTCAAATCCTATCCTGGCAACTCGCCACCCACAATCGCTGTGTGGCGGAGATAATGCGCGGTTGTTCGCGAGGCTGCCGCTTCTGTCACGCTGGATATTTCTATCGCCCTGTACGGGAACGAGATGCGGGTTCGGTTCAGAAGGAAATCCTCAATGAAATCGAGCTAAGCGGCTGGGACGACGCGGGTTTACTTTCGCTCTCCAGCGGGGATTACAGCCGGGTGACGGAGCTTTTGCAGGGACTTCTGAAGAGCGTGGATACGGACAGAACCCATATTTCCCTGCCTTCCCTGCGGGTGGACGCGCTTAACCATGAGACCGTGGAACTCCTCAGTGAACTGGGACGCGAGGGGCTGACAGTGGCTCCGGAAGCGGGTTCCCAGCGTTTGCGCGATGTTATCAACAAAAACATCACGGAAGAGGATATCCTGAGGGGAGTGAAAATCGCCATCGGGCTCGGCTGGCAGAGGGTTAAGCTCTATTTCATGGTGGGGCTGCCCACAGAAACAGACGAGGATATCGAAGCCATCACGGGGTTGATTCGCCGTATCGCCGCGCTGGACAAGCGTTTACAGATTAGCGTGACCCTCTCCCCCTTCGTGCCGAAACCTTTCACACCCTTCCAGTGGGCGTCCATGCTTTCACGGGAAGAGATTCTGAGGCGTTGTCTGAGCGTGAAACAGGCTTTTTTCCGTCAACGTAACATCCGCATAAAATACCACACCATAGAGAGTTCCATCCTGGAAGCCGTATTTTCGCGGGGGGATGAGAAGGTGGGGAAAGCCATCCGTAAAGCTTGGGAAAATGGCGCCCGTTTTGACGGCTGGAACGAACATTTTAATTTTTCCATCTGGGACGCCGCGTTTGAGGAAACGGGGCTGGAAATGAACCAATATCTGGGGGAAAAAGCGCTGGAAGCTCCTCTGCCCTGGGACTTTATCGACCTGGGTATCACCAAGGATTTTCTGCGTGAAGAATGGGCAAAAGCCATGCGTGGGGAAAGTACCCCGGATTGCAGGAAAGTGTGTTCGGATTGTGGAATTTGCGGGGATGAACTGCAAACCATCCTGGCTCCGCCGAGCGAGCCGCTGAGCCAGGGGACGATATCCTTCCTGCCCTCAAAAGGCAAGAAACAACACCGGTTCCGCCTCTGGTATGCCAAGGAAGGCGTTCTGCGCTTCATTTCACACCTGGATTGGATGAGGATGTTGTTCCGCTTCATCGGTCAGATGCCCTTACCAACGGTTTTCACCGAGGGGTTTTCGCCTCATCCGAGGGTGAGCCTCTGTCCGCCCCTGCCTTTGGGGGTGGAAAGCGTTTGCGAATATTGTGATATTTCCTTTTGGAGCCGACCTTCCAAGGAGGAAATCGCCGCCGCCTTCAACGTCCGTGGGATTCCAGAACTGAGATTTTTGGACAGCGAACTGATTCACGGCAAGGGTAGGGTTCCCAGCGGGGAGGTTGTAATCATCGATATTCCTCAGGAGCTGGTGGCGACAATCCAAGAGCGTCTGGAAGAGTTTTTGGCAAGCGAATCCCACCTGTTCACCAAAACCACACCCAAACGCAGCAAGACCTACGATTTACGCGAGATTATTGTTTCCACCCAATGGCAAAACAACCGTCTGTTAATCGGAAAAAGCTTGGCCAGTCCATCGCTTTACGACGTCCTGGCCGAACTTTTAACGCTGGATAAAAACCAGCTCTATGGGTTTTCTGTCACCCGCCTGGATTGGATATTTCCCACTGATTAGGCTCAGCAGGGTTTAATCCAGTATCCGCGGGGCTTTGCTTAGAAATAGAGGTCCCGCGTTCCTTCCTTCATTTCCCCCAATTTCTGGGTGACGGCTTGGCGCATGTTTTCATCCTCAATCTTGGCAAGTTCGTTGTTGATGAGTTCCAAACCCGCTTTCAAGGTGCGTTCGGAGGAAAAGTCATAGAGATATTCGGCGAAGGTGAGCAGGGCGTTGGGCGTGCAGAAACGCTTCACAAAACCGGGTACGGCAAATTCCATGAAGTGTTCCCCGGTACGTCCGGCACGATAGCAACTGGTACAGAATGAAGGGATGTAGCCGCCCTTGGCGAGCTCGTAAATCACGTCGTCGAGGCTGCGGGTATCGCCCAAAACGAATTGGCTTTTCTTTTTGGATTCGTCGTTTTTGGCGGAATAATCGCCCACTCCGATACTGGAGCCGGCGTCAATCTGGGAAACGCCGTAGCGCAGGATTTCGTTGCGGACGGCGATGGGTTCGCGGGCGGTGAGAATCATCCCGGTGTAGGGCACGCTGAGGCGCAGAACCGCCACGAGATGCTTGAAATCCTCGTCTGAAACCTGGTAGGGCGGATGGGTGGCAAAGTCTGTACCGATGGCGGGTTCGATGCGTGGGAAGGAGATGGTGTGGGGTCCGACGCCGAATCTTTCCTCGAGGTGGATGGTGTGGTAGAGCAGGCCCAAAACCTCGAATTTCCAATCGTAAAGTCCCATGAGGGCGCCGATACCCATGTCGTCAATTCCGGCTTGCATGGCGCGGTCGAGGCCGTCCAAACGCCAGAGATAGCTGCTTTTAGGCCCGCTGGGATGAAGCCTTTCATAGGTGGGCTGGTGATAGGTTTCCTGAAAAATCTGGTAGGTTCCGATTCCGACGGATTTCACAGTCCGGAAGCCTTCGATGTCCAGCGGCGCGGCGTTGATATTCACGCGGCGAATCTCGCCCTTTTTATATTTGGTGTCGTAAACCGTCTGCACCGTTTCGGCAATGTATTCCGGGGAATATTTTGGGTGTTCGCCATAGACCATAATCAGGCGTTTGTGACCGGCTTCCACCAGGGATTCGGTTTCGTGAATCAACTGGTCGTGGGAAAGCGTGGCTCGCACACATTCCTTGTTTGAGATGCGGAAACCGCAATAGACGCAGTCGTTTATACATTCGTTACCCACATAGAGCGGGGCGAAAAGCACGATACGATTGCCGTAGATGCGTTCCTTGAGTTCGTGGGCGCCATCGAGGATGAGCTGTCTCAATTCGGGGTCTTTAACGCTGACGAGAGCAGCCGTTTCGTCTGGGTCCAGCCGGTTTTTATCAAGGGATTTGGCGATTATCTCGCGGATGCGGGATTCCGGGGCGTGGGCTTCGCTGGCAATCAATTCTTCAATTTTTGCCGTGGGGATAAAGGATTTCAAGCCTTCGGTGCTGATTTTCATTTTTTCTCCATTTTATATCTTCAATGTTATTGTTTTTACGTTTACAGACCTGATTTGGCCGAGTTTACCAGAGAAAGAGCCGAGGG
>JAVEYP010000015.1:0-12358 GCA_034003445.1 Desulfobulbus sp. | reverse complement strand
CTTCTCCGCCTGATCGTAGGTCTCCTGGCTCACCTTAGTCAGCTAGTCGGGATGTGGTCGACCTACACCACGGTCTGCTCGACCACGTGGACAAAGATACGAGCGCACCCAGTTTACTCGCCACACCGATCGCAAAATCGACTGGTTTATCGCTGTGCTCGTGAAAACCGACGGCAATGAGAACCTGCTCAATGTCGTTCATGATGCGTCTTCTCTCGTTCGCTTGCAAAATGACTCGCCAAAGCTCAGCTCAGATGGGGCTGACTGGAATATTTGTCACAAAGGCCGGAACACCACCTTCTAGAAGGTCTAAAGAGCAAAAAACGCCTGACTAAGGGGGGGGAAAAAGAGAAATATGGGAGCGATCTTATTTTTCAGGACAGGATGTTCAAGCGGTCAGCGTCAGCCGTCCCGGTGGACTGCCCGGCCTCCGGGCGGGCCTTACCTACCACCCGGTCAAAACATTCCGGGCGGCAGCCGTGGGAAAGAAAGGTTCACCCCCTTGGCGCGGCGCAGGTACTCCTCCAGGTCGTACCAGGGACCTTGACCATGCGCACCCGGCTGGTCGTGGCGGATCTTGCCGCAGTAGCCGCACACCGGCAGCACGCGCTCATACAAAGCCACCTTGCGCTGCAGGGCTTGCTTCTCCAGGCAGTTACCGATACACCAGCTCATTTCATCGATCTCGCAGGATTTGCGCACAAAGTCGTCCGCGCCCAGGCGGAGGGCGTCGATAACGGTGTCCATAGCGCCGAACCCGGTGAGCAGGATCACCGCGATCCCCGCGTCCTTGCGCTTGGCCGCCTTGAACACTTGAAAACCGTCCATGCCGGGAATCACCAGGTCGGAGACGATAACATCACACCATTCGCTGCCCAGCCGGGCAATCGCCTCCTCTAGTCTGCGCTGAATCCGTGAAAAAACCAACAGGGGGAAACGAGGGGAGGAAGGACAGACGAACCTCCTCCTTCCTACCAGCGGCTGATTGCAGCCGACTCAGACCCAGACGCCCGCCACCGCCTGTCCGCAGGCGGTGCAGCGTCCCGCGGCCATGGCCTCGATGCGGCTGTAAAAGCCGTGGCGGGCGATGAGCAGTCCGCCGCAGCCCGGACATCGGGTGTCCTCAGCACCGGCATCGCTGACGTTGCCCTGGTAGATGTGGAGCAGCCCCTCCTCCAGGCCGATCTCCCGGGCCCGCCGCAAGGTGGCCGCGGGTGTCGACGGCCGGTCGAGCATCCTGTATGTCGGCGAGAATCCGGTAACATGCCAGGGGATCGCAGGGGAAACATCGCGAAGAAAGCGAGCGATGTCGCGTAGCTCCTCGTCGCCGTCGTTCAAGCCCGGGATGAGCAAGGTGGTGACCTCGAC
Source organism: Desulfobulbus sp. (assembly GCA_034003445.1). Lineage (GTDB taxonomy): Bacteria > Desulfobacterota > Desulfobulbia > Desulfobulbales > Desulfobulbaceae > Desulfobulbus. Next base: position 10,990 of record JAVEYP010000015.1, on the reverse strand, counting down.
CCAGATGCCCAGCTCATGGCAGAGGCGGATGCTGTCGAGCACCGGCTGAAGCCGGGCCTTGCACACCTGCCGATAGAACGAGTCGCTGTAAGCCTTGAGATCGATGTTGATGCCATCCACCCAAGGGCCCATGTCGCGGGTCGTCGCGGCGCTCATGTAGCCGTTGCTGACAAAGACGTTGCGGAGCCCGCGCTCGCGCGCCAGTCGGCCGCAGTCGCGGGCAAACTCGTAGAAGACGGCGGGCTCGACGTAGGTGTAACTGATGCTCCGGCAACCGGTGCGCTCCGCGTCCGCCACCACCTCCTCCGGGCTGTAGGGCGTGCCGTTGATCGGACCCTCACCCAAGTCCGCGCACTGCGATATCTGATAGTTCTGGCAGTACAGGCATTGAAAATTGCAACCCATAGTGGCGATGGAATAGGAAAGGCTAGAGGGCAGGAAATGAAACAACGGCTTCTTTTCGATGGGGTCCACGTTGTGGGCAACCACCAAGCCGTACACCAAGCTGACCAGTCGCCCGCCCTGGTTCTCCCGCACCCCGCACAACCCGCGCCGCCCCTCAAGAATGCGGCAGTGATGGCTGCACAGGTCGCAGACCACATCTTCGTTTTCCATTCGTTGGTAGAACAAGGCCTCGTACATGCGCCCTCCTTCCCGGGCACAGCCGGGTGTAATCAGGCCGGTTTCCGACTTACATGCGGATCTTCGCTTCGGTTTTTTGCGGATTTTTGGCTAGGTGCCGAAAGCGGTTGCGGGCCGCTGCGGCAAAGCGGCCGACGATCTGAGGCAGGTCAGAGGCCTCCCAGACCTCGGTAAACCCGGGGGGTCAAACGCACCCGGTCACTTAGGCGGAGGGTCTCCTTGCCCTCGGGCAGGAGATCAGTGTCCTCGTCGGCCGCACTCACCCGATCGCCAGCGGCCTGCGCGAACTGGTCCCGGATGGAGTGGCGAAAAAATTTCTGCATCTCTCCTCTGGATTCGGCCTCGTCGAGCTATTTGCTGAAACGGGGCAACAGTTCGTTTTCGATTCTGGTAAACGATTGCTGTCGGGTCATAGCACCTCCTCTCGGCGATCATAGGAGAGCTGGCCAGGCCGGTTGGCGGCCCGCCTTATCTGTCAACATAGTTCAAATATGGTCCTAACCGCAGCCAAAGACAACAAAAGATCTTTAGGGAGATTGCGAAGAGACGAAAATCCTTCAGCCCGTTTTCAAGAGTTGATAGACAGCATGGTCTGCAAGTTGTTCTTTTGATGGGTCAGTTCCAGTTTCTTGCGGATGTCTCTCCGAAGGATACTGATTGTCCCGGACGAAAGGTTCATAATCTCAGCGATCTCCTTGTTTCGTTCCCCAGCTTGACTAGGTTGGCCACCTGGATTTCCACCGGCATCAGCCGGATCAGCTTACTGGAGAAGTTGCTGGCAAAGGGCGAGGTCAGCTCGCTGATGTTGGCGCGGAGGATGTCGACGAGCACTTGCTGCTCCTCGGTCAGCCGGCTCTGCTGCAGGCGGGCGGTGTTGGCGAGCACCGGCTCCGCCAGGGTTACCTTGTCCTCCTCGCGCATCTGTAACAGCACCTTGAGGGCAACGTTCGACTCGTAGAGCTCGACGGTCCGCTCACGCACCCGCTCCTCTAATAGATCGCGGGCCTTTTTCAGCTCTTCCTCAGCCTCCTTAAGGCGGGTGATCTCGGTGTGCATGCCGATGATCCGCAAACCTCGACCCTGGGCGTCACGCGCCACAGCCTGGCCGCGGGAGAGGATCCACTGCCAGTCGCCAGCCTTGTTGCGAATGCGGTATTCGGCCTCCTAGCGTGGCGTAAGCCCCTGCGCATGGGCCTCCCGCTGAGTCAGCACTCGCACGCGGCCCTCTGGGTGGAGCAAGTTCTCAAAGAACAGTTTGTTGCGGATCTCCCGCGGGTCCTCGTAGCCCAGCGTGCGGTGCCAGTTTTCACCGAAATAAACCTCAGCAGAGACTAGGTTGCGATCCCAGACGCCATTGGAGGAGGCCTCCAGGGCGAGGCGGAAGCGGGTCTCGCTCTTTAAAAGCTGCGCCTCGATCTGCTGACGACAGGCGATCGCCTCAGGCAGCTGCTGGTTCTGCTCGGCCAGTTGCTGGAGCAGGCAGCGCTTTTGCAGGCACCTGCCGATGCGGAAGTGCAATTCCTCCAGCTCGCAGGGTTTGAGGGTGAAATCATCGGCTCTGAGGCGCAAGGCGTCGATGGCGGCGCGCATGTCGCCGTACCCGGTAAGGATGATCACGCTGGTCTGCGGTGCCAGTTCCTTGGCCGCTTTGAGCACACCGAAGCCGTCCACGCCGGGCATCATCAAGTCGGTTATCACCACGTCGAACCGCTCCGCGCGCAGGGCGGCGACAGCCTCGCTGCCGTCCCCCACCGCGGTGATTGTGAAATGCTCCGCCCGCAACTCCCGGGTGAAGGCTGTGAGAAGAAGCGCCTCGTCGTCGACAAAGAATATAGATGTCTTGGTCACGGCAGTCGTCGTCAATCAACCCAAACTTGCGTCAGCGCTCCGCCCAGCAGTCGCGAGCCTCCGGTTTTTCTCCACCGTCGCTCTTGACGAACCGGGCGGGCGGCATAACTATTCTCCATTGTATACTCTTTTTTTCTGCATATTGTACCGTCATCCGCTGTGGGTGGCCAACCTTTTGCCCTGTCTGCAAGGAGTTCTCACCATGCACATCCCCCGCCAACGCGCGCTCGTGTCCGCTTTCGTTGTTCTGGTTTTAACCCTGACCACGGCCTCATTCAGCCCGTCCCTTGCCCAGAACGAGGAGGATCTGGCCCTGCTCGACCGCTCCGCCAAGGCCTTCTCCTCGGTGGTGAAAAAAGCGGGCCCGGCAGTGGTCCACGTGGCCGTTGAAAAAGCGACTAAGGGTTCGGGCCAATTTCCCTCGGAGCTGTTCTCCGACCCCTTTTTCGAGCGCTTCTTCGGGCCCCAATTCCGCCATCCCCGTGTCCCGGACCGGGAACGGCGGAATTTCCGCCAACAGGCCGCTGGCTCAGGCTTCATCATCACCAGCGACGGGCACATCCTGACCAACAACCACGTGGTCGAGGGCGCCGAAAAGGTGACTGTCCGGCTAGCTGACAAGCGTGAATTCACCGCTAAAGTGGTCGGCACAGACCCCCAGTCCGACGTGGCCATCCTGAAGATTGACGGCAGCGACCTGCCGGTGCTCCCGCTCGGCAACTCCGATACCCTGGAGGTGGGCGAGTGGGTGATAGCCATCGGCAGCCCGTTTGAGCTTAGCCAGACGGTCACGGTGGGCGTAGTGAGCGCCAAGGGCCGCAACCGTATGGGCATCAACGATTACGAGAACTTCATCCAGACCGACGCAGCCATCAACCCGGGCAACTCGGGCGGACCTTTACTCAATATCCATGGTGAGGCTGTGGGCATGAACACCGCCATTTTCAGCCGCAGCGGCGGCTACATGGGTATCGGCTTCGCCATCCCGATCAGCATGGCCAAGAGCATTGAGCAACAGCTGCGCACCAGCGGCAAGGTAACCCGCGGCTGGCTTGGCATTGTCATTCAGGATGTGGACGAAAACCTAGCCAAGAGCTTCGGCGGCAAGGCAAACGACGGCGCGCTCATCGCCGAGGTGGCCGACGAGTCACCCGCGAAAAAGAGCGGCCTGCTGCAGGGCGACATCATCATGGCCATCAACGAAACGCCGGTTACCGACGTGGGCGACCTACGCAACCGTATCGCCATGACCCCGCCGAACACCGCACTCACCCTGCGGGTGCTGCGCGACGGCAAGGAGCGCGACTTGGCGGTGACCGTGGGTGAGCAGCCGGCCGACATAACCTCCATCGCGAAAAAGATGAACAGCACCACCTTGGACAAGATGGGCTTAACACTGCAGGACCTGACCGAAGAGATCGCAGGCCAGTTCGGTTACCGCAAGGACCAAGGCGTGCTCATCGCCGACGTAGAAGCGGGCAGCGCGGCCGCACGCGTGGGCCTACAGGCTGGCCAGTTGATCGAGGAGGTTAACCGGGTGCGTGTCCGCAGCCTCAAGGAGTTGCAACAGGCGTTAAAGCAGTCGGCAAACGTTAAACAAACCCAAACCCTGCTGCGCGTCCGCGCGGGCGAGCACAGCCAGTACGTGGTCCTGCGCGCCGAATAACCGCTCAGCTGCCAGCTGCCCTTCTCACACACCACAGACAGCCGGCGTGGGTGTCCGCCCACGCCGGCTGTCGTCGTTTCCTGGCGATGCTCAGCTGGCCCCACTGTCGCGCGTGATCTTGCTGCCGGTGGCCGCGTCCTCGTTACGCACCAGTTGGGGCAGTTGGCCCCAGAGGCCGATGCGGCCGTTCTTGACCGCCAGGATGCCGTCAATACCGGGGATGGCGCCGACCTGCTCGAGTACCGAGGTGAGGTCGCCTTCCCTGAGGACTAGGTTGCCCACCAGGGTGGCGGCGGCGTCGGCCAGGGCAGCGTTGCGACTCACCACGGTGGCCAGGTCGCAGCGGCCAAGACTGAGGCTGTGGCCCATGGTGCTGGACGAGGAACAGAGAGCAAGAGGGGTCTGGTGCGGTTCGATGCGAAGGGCCAGTCGGCTGCCAATGGCTGCTCCACCAGTGTGGATGGCAATGGTCACAGGCAAGGCGGCAAAGAGAAAGATATCACCACCGTTTTCGACTATGGCCTCGGCGCAACCGCTTACGAGAGCCGCCTCAACCCCCAACTGGGCGAGCGTCCCGGCCACCGCGGCCATGGGGCCAAGGCCGGTCAGCTCGGCGGCCGCGGTCATGCGCCGGGCTGCTTCCGGTGGATCATCAAGAAGTGGTAGGGGTTCGAGCGCGCAGAGAAAGGCCGGGTGGCGGGCGATGTAGCGTTCGAGCTGCCGCCGCTCCTCGACCACGGTACGAGTGACCAGGTCAAAGGCCTCGCAGGCGACCCGCAGGTTCGTGTTCTTCCACGAAAAGGAACGGTAGACGCGCATGCGGGGGCGGACAGAGGCGGCCGGCCCTCAGAAGGCCGAGGAACAGGCCCCAAAGGGGCAGGCAGCAATGCAGGCCAGGCACTCGACACAGTTGTCCTCGCAGAAACCCACGGTGCGGGTCGCCCGATCGGCAAAATGCAAGGCCTGAGTGGGGCAATGCACCACGCAGGCTCCGCAGTGTGCGCAGCGGTCCACATCCCAGTGCACGCCCTTGTTACCGGCATGAATGATCACGTCGAAGTCCTTGAGAAAGGCGAAAGCCCGCTCGATGTTTTCGCTCGTGCCGCTCACTTCAAGGCTCAGATAGCCCTCCTCCTCGGGGGTCACCTTGGCGCGGAAAATGTTGACCACTAGGTCAAAATCCTTGACCAGGTGGTAGACGATCGGCTTTTCGGTCTCGCTCTTGGGGAAATACAGGTAGATCTTCTTGGTGATCATCGCGCCGGCCCAGTAATGTTCAGTGACTGCATGCCTTGATCCAGCGGCAACCGCTGGCTGGGCTCGGAGAGCAGAAAGCGGCCCGCCCCGATCTCGGCTTTGAGCAGGTTGCAGATCTTGAGCGCCTTGTGGTAGGAGGACAGCGACGTCACCGGTACCTTCTTGCCGAGCAGCTCGACCTCGCCGGAGCGCAACTGTTCGTAGTTGAAACGGCCCAGCACCGCTCCGGTTTTCTCCGGGTAGTCGGTGGAGTAGTCGATCACGCAGGACTGAATGTCGCGGTCGCGGACCGTGGTTCGCCTGAGGATGTTCGGGTTGAGGATCGGGATGGGGATGCCCACGCCAAGGGCCAAGGAGGCTCCATACCCTTTGAAGCTGACGCCACGGACGAACTCGGGCAGCATCTCCTTCATGTTCGCGGTCAGCGCCAGGGTCCCGGCCCCCTCCACCGGCACATCATTATCGGACCGCTCGACCAGTGAGCAGTGCTGCGTGCCCTGGGCGTAGACGATGCCGCGCGCGCCAGCCAGCCAGACGCTCGTGCCAATGCCGATCGTCTCATACAGCGGGTCGTTGAGCAACGGCGCCAGCTGCCCGGCAGAGCAGTAGGTCATGTTGCGCATCTTTGCCCGCAGGATCCCCAGATAGGTGTAGATCCGCTTGTCCGAAACGTTGACCGCGACGTTGTAGTTCTGGTAACAGTTGCGCGGGTTGACCATGATCGCTTGGTTGAGGTCATTGATATCGAACATGGTGCGGATTTCTCGACGCGGGTACTCATCAGTCCCGTAGGAGAGGGCAAATAGCTGCAGTTTCCTGCCGGCTACCAGGTCCCCGATGACATGGCCGCCGCCGTAGCGGAACTCGCCCGGGTGGTACAAGTTAGCGGGGTCGTTGTGGCGCAGCTGGGTGGCGCCCACGTAGACGTCCACCGCGGCAATGCCGCTGTAGGTCAGCACATCGTTGATCCAGGCCTCTGAAATGCGCATTTTTGGCGTGCTGTGACCGAAATTAAGAAAACAGCCGGAGGAACACATGGGCCCGAAGGTGGCGGTAGTGACCACGTCAACCTCCCGGGCGGCCGCCTCCAGGCCTCGCCGGTCGACATAGCCGATCACCTCCTCGGCGGTGAGCACGACTGCCTTGCCCGAGGCGATTTTATCGTTTATTTCCGCATAGGTCTTGGTCATAGCGCTTTCTCTCAAATAGGGGCCCTGGGGTTTACCAGAAAAGCGTAGTACTATAGGGCGTCCGCTCAAAAACAGCAAGGCACCCCTGTTGGCGGCTGCGAAAAAGGGGGGCACAGTTCCGCCGATTTGCCCCCGGCCGCCGCAACCGTGCCGGCCAAACGCCTGCGCCGCAGGCCTGCCAACCACACCCCACCAGACCGACCAGAAAGGATTCCATGGCTGCCATTGTTCTGACCACCATCAATGCCCGTTACATCCACGCCAGCCTCGGCCTGCGCTGGCTGTATGCCAACCTGGCTGACCTGCAGCCACAGGCCCGCCTCGAGGAATTCTGTCTCACCGACCGGGTGGCCGACATGGCGGAACGGATCCTAGTCCTGAAACCGGCCATTGTCGGCATTGGCGTGTACATCTGGAACGCGACCCAGGTGCGCAGCCTAATCGGTGTGCTCAAGCAGGTCGCCCCAACGGTGCACATCGTACTCGGCGGGCCTGAAGTGAGCCACCTGCCGCTGCGGGTGTGTTTCGACGAGGCCGACTATCTCATCCAGGGCGAAGGCGAGGCCCCCTTCCGCGATCTGTGCGCAGCTCTGCTCAGCGGCACACTGCCCGCAAAGCGGGTCATTGCTGCCAGACCGGCGGAGGTCGATGCGCTGGTCCCTCCGTACCGATTTTACACGGACAAGGACCTGGCCCACCGGCTCGTCTACGTCGAGGCCTCGCGCGGCTGCCCCTTCCACTGCGAGTTTTGTCTCAGCGCCCTGGACCGACAGGTGCGGCCCTTTGCCCTGGATCCCTTCCTGGCGGAGTTGGAAATGCTCTGGCAGCGGGGGGCACGGACCTTCAAATTCGTGGATCGAACCTTTAACAGCAGCGTTGCGGCTGCGGTCCGCATCCTCGATTTCTTCCTCGCCCGGGTGGAGGCCTTCCACGTCCATTTTGAGGTCGTCCCAGACCATTTTCCTCAACTGCTCAAAGAGCGGCTCGCCTGCTTCCCGGCCGGCACCCTGCAACTCGAGGTCGGCATCCAGACCCTGCACCCGGCCACCGCGGCACGCATCAATCGGCGGCTCGACCTTGATCGGATCAAGATCAATCTGCAGTTCCTCGAAGAAGAGACCACCGCCCACCTGCATCTGGATCTGATTATCGGCTTGCCGGGCGAGCCGATCGAACGCTTTGGAGCGCACCTCAACGAGCTGGCCACTCTCACCAGCGGTGAAATCCAGATCGGCATCCTCAAAAAACTCTCCGGCACGACCATCGGCCGACACGACCGCGAGTGGGGCATGATCTACGCGACAGAACCACCCTACGAGATCCTCCAGAACGACCTCATCCCCTTTGTCCGCATGCAGGAGTTGAAACGACTGGCACGCTTCTGGGATCTGGTCCGCAACAGCGGCAACTTCCCTCGCACCGCACCGCTGCTCTGGCTGGACGGCGACGTGTTCGCCGGTTTCGACCTGTTCTGTTCTTGGCTCTATGCGCAGACACAAGCCACCGCGCAGATCGGTCTGTCGCGCCTGACCAAGTTCCTCTTCCGCTACTTGGTCCAGCAGCGCGCTCTGGAACCCGCCCAGGTGGCCGACAGCCTGGCCGCGGACATCCTGCGAATCAAGGGCCGGGTCCTGCCGACCGCTGTGCGCGAGCACGTCACCCGCTTGCCCGATCAAGCTCGCAGCCTGGGCACCTCCCTTACTCGGCGCCAACAGCGCCACCGGGACGGAGCGGAGCGCGGCTGAAAGGCCGTCACCTCCGGCTGATCATGCACCGTTCCCTGTCCCTGGCCCTGCACGAGGCCGGCCTGCTGCTCAGGCTGACCCTGCCCATGCTTCTTGCTCAGCTGTCGCAAACCGCGATGGGCTTCGTCGACACGGTCATGGCCGGCCGCTACGCTAGCATCGACTTGGCGGCAGTGGCGGTTGGTTCGTCGATCTTCTTTCCGGTCTTTCTCTTCCTGTTGGGCCTGCAGAGCGCGGTCACGCCCCTGGTCGCCCAGGCCAACGGTCGTGGTGACGCTGCGGCAGTGCGCCAGGCCATTCGCTTGGGCATGGCCGTCGGCTTTGTCGGCGGCGTACTGCTCATGCCCCTGCTCTGGACCATGCAGCCGTTCATGGTGTGGATGGGGTTGAGCGCAGAGGTGATTCCCATCACCGATCGCTACCTGTTCGCCCTTTCCTGGGGCTTACCGCTGGGTGGCGTGTTCTTCGCGCTCAAGGGCGGCGGTGACGGGCTGGCCTGGCCGCGGCTGTCCATGTTCGCGGGTTTCACCGGGCTTGGGGTGAACATAACGGCCAACTACCTGCTCATCTACGGCAAGCTGGGTCTGCCCGCGCTCGGCGGCGTCGGCTGCGGCTGGGCAACGACCCTGTCCCTCCTGGCCATGCTCCTGTGCATGGGCGGGCTGCTCGCCCGGAGCCGACCCGGCCTCGCAGGCCTGTTCGTGCCGGCGGGAAAAGGCTCGCCAGGTTGGTCCATGTCCCCAGTGCGAGGCTACCTCCGCCTGGGGTTGCCCCTCGGCCTGACCCTGTTCGTCGAGTGTTCGATCTTCGCGTTGATCGCCCTGTTTCTCGCGCGGCTGGGCTCCACGGTGGTCGCAGCCCACCAAATCGCCCTCAACTTCACTTCGTTGCTCTACATGCTGCCCTACAGCCTGGCCACTGCCCTGACTGTGCGCACCGGTTTTGCCATCGGCCAGCGGCAGGTTCGGCGGCTCATACGCATCGTCCACACCGGTCTGGGGCTGGCGCTGACTGGTTCCATGCTCACCTGTCTGTGCATTGTTGTCTTCCGGGAACAGATCGCTGCGCTCTACACCGCGGAGCCGGGGGTGCGCGCGCTGGCCGCCTCCCTGCTCGTCTACGCGGCCTTTTTTCAGCCAGTGGACGCACTCCAGGTGACCTGCAGCGGTATCCTGCGCGGCTGCCGAGATACACGTGTGCCGCTGGCGATGATGCTGGTGGCGTACTGGGGGATCGGCCTGCCGCTAGGCTACGGCCTGGGACTGGGAGGACTGGGAGGATTGGAACCCGGGCCGCAGGGGTTCTGGATCGGCCTAATTCTTGCCCTGGCAGTAGCCGCGGTGCTGCTCGGCGGCCGGGTACGGGTGACGCTGAGACGACTGGAAAAGGAGCGATCCAGCGGCGGACTCAGAGCAGGCCGTCCATGACCGCAAGGCACATGTCCGCGCGGTTGAGGGTGTACAAATGCACACCAGGAACGCCGCCCTCGATAAGGCCGCGCACCTGCTCGCGGGCGTAGGCCACGCCAATTTCGTACACTGCGGCCGCCCCGCCCTTCTCGTGGGCCTGTATGATGCTATTGATCAGTTGACCAGGCACGCGGGCATTGCACAACTGCAGGGTGAAACGCAGCGAGGCCAGGCTACGGATGGGCAGGATGCCAGGGATTATCGGTACCGTCACTCCCAGGGCGCGCAGCCGTTCGACGTAGTCGAAATAAACCCGGTTGTCAAAATAGAGCTGGGTGATGACGAACTTCGCGCCGCAGTCTATCTTGCGCTGCATAACCGTTAGATCAGCGCTAAACGAGGACGCCTCGGCGTGCGCCTCGGGGAACCCGGCCACGCCAATGGCCAGATCCGGCTGGCGTTCACTGATGTAGCTCACCAGGTCCGCGGCGTACGGAAAGACGGCAAACAGCTCTTCATCCGTGCCGGTAAAGCCCACGGGCCGGTCACCGCGCAGGGCAAGAACGTTCTCAATCCCCAGGGCGCGGATCGCCGCCAGAAAACCGTCGATCTTGGCGCGGTCGGCGATCACGCCGGTGAGATGCGGCATGATCTCGAAGCCGCAGGAGTCAATGAGCCGCTCACAGATCTCAAGGGTGTTGGCCTGGGTTGAACCGCCGGCGCCATAGGTCACCGAGGCAAACAACGGCTGGAGCAGACGCAGCTCACGGGCTACGTCGAGAAAGGCCGGCCACTCTTTACGGTTTTTCGGGGGAAAGAATTCGAGTGAGACAAACGGTCGATACCTCTCGATCAGTTCTGGGATCTGCATGCTCTTCCTCGTTGTGCGTTCATAGCCGGGCCCTCAGCGCTTCCTGGTTTTGGGGCCGCTCCACAGGGGATCCTCGCCGAAACGAGCCTGCCACCATTCCTCGGGGTCGTACAGGTCGCAGTCCTCGTCGCTCTCCTGCCGCTGCAGCGGAAAACGGTATTCACTGGTATAGCCCATGAGCAGTTCGTAGGCGGCGGTGATCCGAACCATGCGCTCGCTGTCTGCGCCGCTGCTCGCCGTGTCCGGGTGGTGCAGTTTGCTCTGGCGGTGATAGGCGCGCTTGATCTCGGCCAGGGTCGCAGCCTCGCCCAACTGGAGCAGATCGCGCGCCCGCTCGATGGCCTGCCACCCCTTGCGATTCA
>JAVEYP010000014.1:0-12638 GCA_034003445.1 Desulfobulbus sp. | reverse complement strand
ATCGGCAGATTGAAGTGCTCATAGGCGGCCGGGGTAGCAACCCGGCCACGGGGGGTACGAATAAGAAAACCAGACTGGATAAGAAAGGGCTCGTACACATCCTCCAAGGTGTTTTTCTCTTCGCAGACCACGGTGGCCAGAGTTTCCAGACCAATGGGGCCTCCTTGAAATTTTTCGATCAGGGTCAGCAGAATGCGTCGATCCATGTCGTCCAGGCCCAGGCGATCCACGTTGAGCATGCTCAAAGCCTCGTCCGCCACCTCCCGGGAAATGACCACGTGGCCGTTCACCTCCGAAAAATCCCGTACCCGCCGAAGCAGGCGGTTGGCGATGCGTGGCGTACCCCTTGAGCGCCGCCCCAGTTCCATGGCCCCATCAGCGTCAATGCCGATGTTGAACAGCCGCGCCGACCGCTGGACAATGGTTACCAGTTCCTGGGGCAAGTAGTACTCGAGCCGCAGCATCACTCCAAACCGATCGCGCAGGGGCGGCGTCAGCAGGCCGGTCCGAGTGGTCGCACCCACCAGTGTGAACCGGGGCAGGTCCATCTTCACCGAGCGGGCGCCGGGCCCCTGACCGATAACCAGGTAGAGTTGAAAGTCCTCCATGGCCGGGTAGAGGATTTCCTCGACCACGTGGTTCAGACGGTGGATCTCATCGATGAACAGCACGTCCCCGGCCTGTAGACTGGTGAGAATAGCTGCCAGGTCCCCGGGTCGCTCAATCACTGGCCCGGACGTAACCTTGATGCCCGCCCCCATCTCGTTGGCGATGATGTAGGCCAAGGTCGTCTTGCCGAGCCCCGGGAAACCGTGAAAAAGCACGTGATCCAGCGGTTCACCGCGCTGCCGGGCGGCCTGGATGAAGATACGCAGGCTCTGTTTGACCTGCTCCTGACCGATATACTCGTCCAGCAGGCGCGGTCGGATATCTTCGCCCGGTTGCACGTCGTCGTCCTGCGGACTCGCCGCCACCAGGCGCCTGCCCGTAAGTTGTTCCTCGTGTTTCATCCTCTCACCGTTACAGCGCCCGTCATCGTGTCGCCAGGGCACGCAATGCCAGGCGGATCAGGTCTTCGACCCGCATGGCCTCGGGCGCCTCCGACTGCTCCTGGACCACACGCAGTGCCTCCCAAGCAGTGGCCTGGGGGTAGCCAAGGTTGACCAAGGCGGAGGCCGCATCGGCCAGCAGGCTCTCTCCGTCCGGGGCCTGCACCTCCGGCCTCCCCTGTTCCGGCGCGGTCCCAGCGAGTGCGCCGACCTTCTCGCCCAGGTCGACACAGATCCGCTGAGCCGTTTTCTTGCCCACCCCGGGCAGGGTCGTCAGGCGGACGAGGTCCTTGAACATGATCGCCTGGCGGAGGTCCACCACGCTAATGCCGGAAAGAATGTTCAGCGCCACTTTCGGGCCAATGCCGGAAACAGTGACGAGCAGCAGGAACATCTCCTTTTCCTCCGGTCGCCCGAAACCGTAGAGGGTGATCGCATCCTCACGGACCACGGTCTGGACGTGCAAAAAACTGGGTGCACCGGTCACGGGAAGGGTATCGAGAGTGCGAGTGGAGATGAACACCTCGTAACCGACGCCGTTGACGTCAAGGATAACGGCGACGGCTGTCTTTGCAAGGACGAGACCGTTCAGCGAGGCGATCATCAGCGGACGGATGGAAGAGCCGACGACACACAGTGGTCGGCTGGCAGGAGTGGAGCCCTCATCCCTGCAACCGACTGTTGCAGGCGTCGTGGTGGGCGTGGCAAATGGCCACGGCCAGGGCATCGGCCGCATCCTCCGAGGGGGTCGAGTCCAAATCCAGTAGGACGCGCACCATGGACTGCACCTGACTCTTCTCGGCCTGGCCGTAGCCGGCCACAGACTGCTTGACCCGCCGGGGAGTGTAGTCCACAACCGAGAGGCCATGGGACAAGGCGGCAACCACGGCTGCACCACGGGCATGACCGAGTTTGAGGGCCGAGCGTGGGTTGCGGCTCATAAAGATATCCTCAACCGCGGCAACCACCGGCCGATGCGTGACAATCACCTCGCACAGGTCCCGGAAGATGGTCAGGAGACGCCGCGAGAAATCGGGATCCGCACCAGTGCGGATGGTTCCGCAGGCCACAAAGCCGATCTCGTGACCACGAACGCTAATCACGCCGTAGCCCGTGATCCGCGAGCCCGGATCAATCCCCAGAATACGCATACCTTGGCCCAGCCGACCCGCTTCAGGAAAGCTGCTCCATGAGGTTGTCGTCGATGTCAAAGTTGGCGTGCACCTTCTGCACGTCGTCGTGGTCCTCGAGGTTCTCGAGGAGCCGCAGCAGCGACAGGGCCGCCTTCTCCTCGGCGACCTCAATGGTGTTTTGTGGCACCATGGAGAGGCTAGCCTCGGAAAACTTGAGGCTGCTCTTCTCCAGCCGGTCGACCACATCATTGAAGTCCTCCGGGGCAGTGACAATCTGGAAGCTGTCCTCCTCCTCGACCACGTCTTCAGCACCGGCCTCCAAGGCAAGATCCATCAACTCCTCCTCGCTGACCCCTTCCTTGTCAATAGTGAGCGTGCCCTTCTTGTCGAACATCCAAGCGACGCAGCCCGTCTCACCGAGGTTACCTCCGCTCTTGGCGAAAAAATGACGAATATCGGCCACGGTCCGGTTCTTATTGTCGGTCATGGTCTCCACCAAGACTGCCACGCCGCCCGGACCATAACCCTCGTACATGATCTCCTCATAAGCCGCACCATCCAGGTCGCCGGTGCCCTTCTTGATAGCCCGTTCGATGTTTTCCTTGGGCATGTTCTCGCCCTTAGCCGCGGTAACGGCGCTGCGCAAGCGAGGGTTGCCCTCGGGATCGCCGCCGCCCGCCCGGGCGGCAATGGAAATCTCTTTGATCAGCTTAGTGAAAATTTTGCCTCGTTTAGCGTCATTCGCACCCTTCTTGCGCTTGATTGTGCTCCATTTCGAATGTCCCGACACGCTTGTTCTCCTCTTTGAAAAATAGCCAAAAATCTACGACGCGGCGACGCTCAGGCCGGCCTGCGGAAGCCCCGCCCGAGTACAAAGACTTCGCGACTTTCCAGACGGGAGCTTTTCGGTTTCACCACCTTGACGCTGGCGAACAGCGGTTTGCATTCCTGCAGAAATTCGGGAAAGTCCTCCCCCTGAAAGACCTTGCAGTAGAGCGTGCCGTTTTCGTGCAGGAAAAGAGCCGACAACTCCAGAACACGCCGCGCCAACCTGAGCGAATGCTGGTGATCGGCATACTGGCTGCCGGTGGTGCGCGGCGCCATATCACTCAGCACCACGTGGAATCCGGACCAGCGGGTTTGCAGACACTCGACGAATTCGTCGGAATAGACATCATAACAGAGCCAATTGATTTCAGCATCGGCTTTTTGAACGACTAGGTCGGTCCGCTGCAGGTCCACAGCGACCACGAGCCCCTTTGCGCCAACCATCTCGGCAGCGTACAGGCTCCAGCTGCCCGGGTGGCAGCCCAGGTCGAGTACCCGCTGGCCGGGTCTGAAGAAACGGCATTTCTGCTGGGCCTCCTCCAGTTTGTAAACCGACCGGGCCGGGTAGTGATCTTTCTTTGCCTTTTTAAAATAGTAGTCCTGTATCTTACGCATACCCCCTCACTCGCCAGACCGGCGGAATCTGGATGTTTGTACCGGCGCTAAGGACCGGGCCAGTTGCAAAGCCCCGTCAGCGTCCTTCACCGTGCCTTCCATGCGCGCCTCCTCCACTGCCGCCAGTATCTCTTTGAACAGCGGACTTGGCGCCAACTTGAGATGCTCGATCAGGTCCCAGCCGGTGAGCAGCGGTGGGCCCGTTTGCACTGGGGCAACGTGTTCGAGGCGCACACGCTCCAGATGATCATACAGATCCACCAGTTCGGCCTCCATGCCGGCAAGACGTTCCGACCCTTGCCCGGCCAGGGCATCGGCCATGGCGAGGAGGAACAATCCAGGCAGGCTGTCCCCGGCGGCCCGAACCAGACGGATGGCAGCGCGCAGGGTCAGGGGCGCCGAACGGGCGACGTTGGCAAGGTGGAATGGACGCATGTGCGCGCTGATCAGCCGGGCGACCTGCTCGGTGTCGTCGTTGCCCCAGCGCAGCCGCCGAGCGACCGCGCGAAACAAGTCTGCCCCCACCCGGTCATGGTTGTGGAAAGTGATGCGATCGCCCCGCTCCGCGTTAACCATGCAAGTGACCGGCTTGCCAAGGTCGTGCAGCAGGGCCGCCCATTTGAGCCGTACCCGATTGCGTCCAATCGCTAGAAAGGCGGCCAGCCGCTGCCCATGACCGGGAAATCTGGCCACGGGCGAAGCGGTTAGTTCCTCCATGTGGCGCAGCGTGTCCAGGCTGTGGCCGAGCACGTCGAGATGATGACTGGCCGGTTGGAGCATACCCGCACCGGCCTGCAGTTCCGGGAAAATCACGCCCAGCAGCCCGACTTTGGCCATTTGCGCACAGGCACGGTAGGCCTGGCCCGAGGCCATGATCAAGTCGAGCTCATGGCTGATCCGCTCCGGCGCCGGCGCAACAATAAGCCCGCACTGCTGCCGGACCATGGCCAGCGTGCCGGCCTCGATGTGGAATCCAAGACAGGCGGCAAAACGAAAGACGCGCAGCAGGCGCAGCGGGTCCGCGGTGAAGGCCTCGGGCCCGGCAGCACGGATACGGCCCGCGGCCAGGTCTTGTTGGCCGCCTGTAGGATCGAGCAGAGTAATCGTGGCCATGCTGTCTGCCCCAACGACGAGCAGCAGTTGGTCGATCTGCAGTGCCATGGCGTTGATGGTCAGATCCCGGCGAACCAGGTCGTCGAGAATGTCGACCGCACCCTCGCGGAACGCGGAAAAATCAACGGTCACCGCACCGCTGACCACCCTGGCCGCGTCCTCGCCCCGCCCCAACTCCACGTAGGCGCCGCCGCTCAACTCGGCAAGACGTGCCGCCCAGAGGCGGGCGCCGGTGCGGACCGTGAGGTCGATGTCTGCCGGTCCAACCGCGCGCAGCAGATCGCGCACTACCCCGCCGGCCAAGTAGAGCGGGCCACCCCGTTCCCGCAGGAGGACAGCCAGGTGAAGCCGCAGCCAGGCCGGCAAGAGATGCATCACCCTACGACCGGGCACCTGCTGTGGCAGCGGAGTCACTAGCTCAGATCCGCCAAGCGAGGAAATCATCGTCCACAAGGGGAGGAAAATGACCGATCAGGGTTCCGTCATCGCCCCGATCGACCAGCACCTCGGCTTGGGTGGGCGTATCGCCGTCTATCCTCTTGCCGTAACGGATAACGATACCAGCCAGGATTGGCAGCAATTCCGCCGCACGCCCCGACAGACCCAGGCTCGTCTGGCCGAAACGCACTAAGCCAAGAGGTCCGGGACGGTCGACCAAATCCAGGGTCCAGTCAGCCGATCCGCGCAGCGAGGTCAATTGCTCGTTCTCCCGCTGGTTGCGCCCAACAATGAACCAGACGCCATCGCCCAGCCGAAACTGGCGGCCAATGGACAGCAGCCTGTAGTCGTCGGCCGAACGCATGAGCGCCTGCGGAAAGAGCCCTTCGTGGAAATACCTAATCCGCCCGGCCAGGTTCGGGTCGGTGAGCAAGCAGCCGCCCGCCGGCGTCGGGTAATCGACAATGCCCAAGTTGGCGGCGAGCAGCTTTTGTTGCTTGCGGCCACGGCCGAAGATGGTAAGCAACTGCTCCCGATCGACCAGTCCCTCCCGTTCTGGCCGGGTTGGCCGCATCAGTCGGGCGGAGAGCGGCCGCAGGAGGATATCCTCGCATCCCGAATCCCGTTCGATCACCCGCATGGTGTCTCGGCGCTGCGACATCGGCCGCTGGCCGAGCACCTCGCCGGTGACCAGGAAGGACGCATTGTAAGCGGCCATGCGCTCCCGTGCCTGCGTGAGCATGAGGATTTTGCAGTCGATGCAGGGATTGAAATGTTTACCAAAACCATGGGTCGGCCGGTCGAGCATCTCCAGGTATCCTTCGCTAAGATCGACCAGTTCCACTTCGAGCCCGTATGTGTGGCGCATATCCAGGGCGTACTGTTCAGGGCAGGCGAGCAGGTCGTGGTCGAAAAAAGGGGTAACGAACTTCAGGGCGATCACCCGCACCCCCATATCCGCCACCAGCCTGCAGGCGAGGATCGAATCAAGGCCGCCGGAGAAGAGCCCAAGCGCTGTGACGGCAGGCGTCATGCCGTTTTCCTGCCCGATTTACGTGCGAACAATTCGCGGGCGTAGGCCTCGGTTTGCGGGGTGGGATGGGCACCGCCGAGCATGCGAGCCAGTTCGGCGACCTGTTGCTCCCGGTCGAGCGGCTTGATCACCGTGCGCGTGCGCCCACCTTCGACCAGCTTCTCCACCCGGAAGTGCAGGTCCGCGCAAGCGGCGATCTGGGGCAGATGGGTGATGCAAAACACCTGGTGATGCCCCGCCAGCTCACTAATCTTATTGGCCACCGCTTCCGCCGCCTGCCCGCCGATACCGGCGTCGACCTCGTCAAAAATGACTGTGTCCACCTGGTCGCGACGCGCCAGCAGACATTTCATGGCAAGCATCAATCGGGAGAGTTCGCCACCGGACACTATGCGTACAAGCGGCTTGACCGGTTCGCCAGGATTGGCAGAAAAAAGGAACTCGGCCACGTCGGCACCGCTTGCCTGCATGCTCGTCATGTCCCCTTCAGCCGGCGGCCGCAGGTCCACGCGGAACACCGCCTGCGGGAAGCTGAGCGAGGAGAGCTCCTGTTCCATGCCGACAGCGAGTCGCCCCGCGGCCTCGCGTCGCGCCGCGGTGAGGGCTTGGGCTACCTTGAGGGCCGCGGCTGCGGTCTCGCCCACCCGCTGTTCGACCAGGCCAATCTGCGCCTCCAGGTCCTCCAGCCGGGCGAGGTCTGCTTCAGCCGCTGAGGCAAAGACGAGCACATCTTCCAAGGTCGGGCCGTACTTGCGCTGCAACTGGCGGAGTTCTGCCAGCCGGGCGGAGATGAGTTCCAGCTTGGACGCATCGGTGGGGATGTCATCCACATACTTGCTCAACAGGTCGGCCACGTCTTCAAGTTCGTAGCCGGCGGCAGCTAGTCGTTCGGCAACGGGCACAAGTCCGCTGTCAAGCGTTGCCGCCTGCTCCAAATTTTTGCGGATTTCGGTGAGCCGGCCACTGACCGTGTCCGCCAGGATGCGTCCGGAATCGCCGACCAAGCGCAACAGGCCGTCCGAGGCCTTGAGCCGGTCGCGTTCCCGGCACAGCTGTTCGTCCTCGCCCGCACAGACCCCGACCTTGTGGATCTCCGCCAACTGGAAGGTGAGAAAGTCACGCTGGCGCTCCTTGTCCTGCTCCCGCTCGCGCAGCTGCCGCAGTTCCAGGGCGGCTTGCTGCCAGCGTCGGTACAACTGGCCGAACTGCTGCCGCTGCGGCCAGAGGTCGCCGAACAGGTCTAGATAATCGAGATGAAAACGGGCGTTGAGCAACTGCTGCTGGTCGTGCTGACTGGCGATATTAACCAGGTTGGCGGTGAGTTCGCCGGCCAGCCGAGCAGTGACGGAGCGGTCGTTGATGTACAGCCGCGAACGACCCTCCCGGGTCAACACTCGCCGGACGATGCAGGCGTCACCGTCGGTGAGCGCGTGCTCGCCGAGCAGGGAGTGCATCTCGGTGTGGTCAGTGCGGACACCGAACACCGCCTGGATGTCCGCCTGGTCACAGTCGCCGCGCACCCAAGAAGCCGTGCCGCGGCCCCCGGTGAGCAGGTTGATGGCCTGGAGGATAATGGACTTGCCGGCCCCGGTTTCGCCGGTGAGCACGATCAGGCCGTTCTGCTGCGCCGAGAGATCGAGGTGAAGGGAGTCGATCAGCGCCAAATTCTGTACGCGAAGTTCCTGCAACATGGTTCTTTTCTAGTCGACCGGAGGGGGCCGGGGGTGCGCATTCTCCTTGACGCACGCCCGATCAGGCTGTATCGTGTTGAAGATACATGTAAAAATCAACAAATAGGAGAGGCGTCGTGACGGAATCCCTGCAACTGAGTGCGAGTCTTGAAGATTACATCGAGGCCATCTACCATATCATTGCGGAAAAGGAAGTCGCTCGCGGCAAGGATATCGCCGCCCGCCTGGAGGTGAGCGGCGCCTCCGTCACCGAGGCACTCCGTGCCCTGGCAAAAAAAGGACTGATCAACTACGCCCCCTACGAGGTCATCACTATGACCCACAAGGGCCGCGAGGCGGGTGCGGATGTGGTCCGCCGCCACAACGCCCTCAAACAGTTTTTCACTGACGTTCTCGCTATCGAGGAGTCTGTCGCCGAACAGGGGGCCTGCCGCATCGAACATGCCGCACCACCGAAGATCATCAATCGCATGGTCGATTTTATTCGTTTTCTGGAGGTCTGTCCCCGCGGTGGCAAGGACCTGATTAACGGCTTTGCCAGCTTCTGCGACCAAGGCAGGACCGCGGCTGACTGCGCGGCCTGTGTCTCCCACTGCCTGGAGGCCGGAAGCAAAAAAACCGTGACTGAACCTACGGGTTGCTCGTGCAGCCAGCCAAAAACATCCACGTAAACTATACTATGCACTCCATCGGGCAGGTGCAACGGATACCTTGCCTTTCCCCCTTGCTGCCGTCGCGGCGCGCCGATTCGCCATGCCAGTCTACGAATTTACCGCCCTGACCGGCTCGGGCAGGAAACTGAAGGGCGTTATCGACGCTGAATCGACCGCCGCTGCTCGCCAAAAAATCCGCGGCCAAGGGCACTACCCCGTGGATATCCACGAAACCTCCGCCCGGGGGGCCGTTCACACCAGGCCGTCGTTCTTCTCCCTGCAACTCGGCCAGCGGGTCGGGCCGCAGGAGGTGCACGTCGCCACCCGCCAGTTGGCGACCTTGCTCGGCGCCGGCATCCCACTGGTGCCGGCACTCACCGGCCTGATCGAACAAACCGGCAACCGTACCCTTCGCACCATCCTCACCCAGATCAAGGACGCGGTCAATGAGGGCAACTCGCTCACCTCGGCCCTGACCGAACATCCAAAGCTCTTCTCCCGCATCTACGTCAACATGGTGCGCGCCGGCGAGGCTTCGGGCTCGCTCGACGTGGTACTCGACCGGCTGGCCGAGTTCGGCGAAAACCAGCACGCCCTGCGCGCTCGTATTCGCGCGGCGATGCTCTACCCGCTGTTCATGGCCCTGGTCGGGGTGGTGGTCCTGTTTCTCCTGATCAGCTTCATCGTGCCGAGCATCACCTCAGTATTCGAGGGCACGCAGCAGGCCCTACCCCTACCGACGATAGTGCTCATCGGCATGAGTGGCTTCCTGCGCCAATTCTGGTGGGCGGTACTGCTGGTAGCGCTGGCGGCCTTGGCCGGCCTGCGCTGGTACCTCGCCACGCCGGCTGGCCGGCGGCGCTGGGACCGGCTCAAGCTGACCCTGCCCGGCCTGCGCGACCTCCACATAAAAACCGCCTCGGCGCGTTTCGGCCGCACCCTGGCCAGCCTGCTCCAGTCCGGGGTGCCGCTGGTCACCGCCCTGCAGATTGTCCGCAACATTGTCGACAACGTCATCCTTGCCGAGCAGATCAACGAGGCCTGCGGTGAACTCGAAAAGGGTCGCAGCCTGTCGCAGTTCTTCCGGGGCGGACGCTGGTTCCCGCCCATGCTGGTGCAGATGATGGCCGTAGGGGAGCAGAGCGGCGCCCTTGACCAGATGCTAGCCAAGGCGGCAGACAGTTACGAGCGGGATGTGGAGGCTAAAATCCTAGCCCTGACCTCAATGATCGAGCCGGTGATGATCCTGGTGATGGGCGTAGCGGTCAGCTTCATCGTCGTGTCCATCCTCCTGCCCATCTTCGAGATGAACCAACTGATCAGGTGACCCGGAAAACCTCCTCCAGGGTCGTCAACCCGGCACGCACCTTGGCGAGCCCGTCCTCACGCAGGGTGCGCATACCGGTGGTGGCCATGGAGTCCAAGGCCTGCTGCTTGATCTGGCCGGCATCTGAGGTTGTGAGGATGAGTCCCTTCATCTCAGGCGTCAGGCTCATCAGTTCGAAGATGCCGATCCGGCCTTTGTAGCCGGTCTGTAGGCACGCGGCGCAGCCTGCACCGCGGTATAACTGCCCTGTCCCATCCCCTCCCGTCCCCGTCAGCCCGGCTTGGTCCAGATAGGACTGAGGTGGCACATAAGCCTCGCGGCAGTGTGGGCAGATCATGCGCACCAGCCGCTGCGCCATAATGGCGTTCACCGAACTGCTCACCAAAAACGGCTCGACCCCCATGTCAATCAAGCGGGTGATGGCGCTGGCCGCGTCATTGGTATGCAAGGTGGAGAACACCAGGTGCCCGGTGAGCGCCGACTGGATGGCGATCTCCGCGGTTTCCATATCGCGGATCTCGCCCACCAGGATCACGTCCGGATCCTGGCGGACGATGGTGCGCAGGCCGTTGGCAAAGGTGAGACCGATCTTGGGGTTCACCTGCATCTGGCTGATGCCGTTCATCTGGTACTCGATCGGGTCCTCAACAGTGATGATGTTCACATCAGCGCTGTTGAGGATACCCAGGGCCGAATAAAGGGTGGTGGTCTTGCCACTGCCCGTGGGCCCTGTAACCAAGATGATGCCGTGCGGCGCACGGATAAGCCGCATAAAGTGGTTCAGGTCCTCCCGGGAAAGGCCCAAGTCCTCAAGCGGCACGAGTGTGCTCGACTTGTCAAGGAGTCGCATCACCACCCGCTCACCAAACGAAGTGGGCAGAGTGGAGACGCGGATGTCAATATTGCGGTCGGCGATCCGTATCTCAATGCGGCCGTCCTGGGGGAGCCGCTTTTCGGCGATGTCCATACGCGCCATGATCTTGATACGCGAGGTGAGTTTACCCTGCACGTGGCGAGGAGGCGTGTACATGTCATAGAGGATGCCGTCGACCCGCTTGCGGATCTTCACCCGGTCCTTGTACGACTCGATGTGGATATCGCTGGCGTTGTCGCGCACCGCCTGGGAGAGCACGAGGTTGACCAGATTAATCACCGGCGCGTCACTGGTGTCGTCCAGCAGGTCTGCGGTCTCCTCGATCTCCGAGAGAATCGACTCAGGGTCCTCCTCCTCGTGCATGTCCTGCATCACTTGGTCGGCCACGTCCTGGCGGGTCCTGTCATAGGCCGCATTGATGGCCACGAAGATTTCCTGTTGTGGTGCGAGCACGGTGCGGATACCCTCCCAATCGAGCAGCCGCTGCAGGTCGTCGGCCTGCTGGAAGTGGTACGGCTCGGCCACGGCAAGGTACGAGTCCTCGGGTGTGGCCACCGGGATCATCTTAAACTTCTTCAAAAAGCCGATCGGTACCCGGGGCACGAAAAAGGGGTCGATGCGATCCGGCAGCTGGTACACGACCTCAAGAGCGCACTGCTCACTGCGCGCCGTGAGCAGGTCGACCTCGCTGATCTTGCGCTGCTGCACGAGAATCTCGCCCAGCCGGCCGCCTTTGTCGCGCTGCGTCGCCAAAGCGGCTTCCAGGGCCTCTACTTCGAGCCCGCAGGAGGCGCAAAGTATTTCACCCAAGGGTCGGATCATCGCACCCCGCCCCACCTGTCCTGATTCCTAACGATCATCATCCGTCCGCCCACGCGCCACCGCCACCCTAGCGGGTCGACGCGCCGCCTCCCCGCAGGTTGTGGAGGTTTTCTCGAGCCACCTCACGCAGTGGGTCTACTTGCGGCACGCCCTCCGCGTTCTTGACGGGTTCGCGGGCGACGACGCGCCGGTACAGGGCCTCGGCCTCGGTTTTTTTGCCCTCACGCTCGCTGATCACCCCTAGATTGATAAGCGCGGCGGCGTTGCCCGAGTCGATCTTCAGGGCTTGGTCGAAATACTCCCTGGCCCTGGTCAACTCGTTCTGCTGCATCTTGGCAAAGCCGATATCCGAGAGGGCCAGACTCTGTGCCGGGTTGCCGGTCGGGTGGAAAAACTGATCAGCAACGTCGCCAGGGCTTTTATGCACCTTTTCGACTGCGTCCCGCTTCTTGTGGTAGAGAGCCGCGAGTTCCGCCGGATTCTCCACAATGCGCGGGGTGATAAAGATGTACAGGTTGGTCTTGCGCTGGGTGTTGCTGTGCGACTTGAACAACCAACCCAAGAGCGGCACGTCGCCAAGGATTGGCACCTTGTAATCGCCGCTGGTGGTGTCCTGGCCGATCATGCCGCCGATGACCACCGTCTCTTCGTTGTGCACCATCACGGTGGTCTCAGCGGTACGGGTGAAGGTGGTCGGGTTACCATCATTGAGATCCTTAAGCTTGATCACCTCAACGCCGATCTCCAGGCGGACCACGTCGGCCTGGTTGATCTGTGGGGTGATCGCCAGAGTGGTGGCCACGTCCTTGTACTCGTAATTAGTGTAGTCCTGCTGCGCCTCGGTAGTGTTCCGACTGGTTATGTAGGGGACGTTCTCGCCCACCTTGATGGTCGCCTTCTTGTTGTCGGTGGTGAGAATCTGCGGGGTAGCGATGACGGTGTTGTCGTCGTCGTGTTTGTGGGCGTTATCTACGGCCCCGTGGGTGGGAAGGGTAATCCCGCCGAGCTCGAGGCCTTGCTGCAGCTCGCCCAGGGCAATCCCGGACGGCAGCACCGCCGGAG
>JAVEYP010000013.1:0-12639 GCA_034003445.1 Desulfobulbus sp. | reverse complement strand
CCCCCCGGCAGACCCTGTTTGGCGGTAACCTGACCCTGATCCGACCACTCGCCTATTTGGCCAAGGCCGAGGTCGAGACCATCGGCCGAGAACTCGGTCTGCAGCCGGTTCGCTCCGACTGCCCGCTCGCCGAGGACACCCGTCGCCAGGACATGCGTGAACTGGCCGCAGAGATCGACCGCCGCATTCCCGGCGCCCGCGCACACATCTTCGCCGCTCTGGGGAATGTGCGCAGCGACTACCTGCTCCGCCAGAGCATCGGCCGAAGGTCCTAATGCGTACCACTGTCGACTGTCTACCCTGTTTCCTGCGTCAGGCCCTGATCACGGCCCGACGCAGCAGCGCAGACCCTGCCCGGCAGTGGCAACTGGTCGGTGAGGTCGGCGCTTTGTTTGCCACCTTTGACCCGCAGCTGTCGCCGCCGGAAAACGCCGTCCATTGTTACCGGTTGATCGCCGCCCGCACCGGCGTGGCCGACCCTTTTGCCGCGGAAAAGGCGGAGAGCCACCACTTTGCCCGCAGCCTGGAAGGTCGCACCCGCGAGCGGATCCGCTCCACAGCCGACCCGCTGCATACAGCCATCCAGTTTGCCATCAGCGCCAACGTGCTCGACTACGGCGCTCAGCACCTGCTCGACCGCGACGAAGCCCTGACCTCCAGCCGCCAGCCACTCACCCTCGACCACTCCATGGCCCTCTCCGCTCGCCTCGTTCCGGGCGCCGACATCCTCTACCTGACCGACAACTGCGGCGAGATCGTCTTCGACCGGCTGGTCGTTGAGCAGCTTCTTGCACGCGGCTACCATGTGAGTGTGGCCGTGCGCAGCCAACCGATCATCAACGACGCCACCCGCGAGGATGCCGTGGCCTGCGGCCTCGACCAGCTGTGCGAGGTGATCGACAGCGGCAGCGACGCCCCAGGCACGCCCCTGACGCTTTGCAGCTCGGCCTTCCGTGCTCGTTTTGCCGCCGCCGACTGTGTCCTTGCCAAGGGCATGGGCAACTTCGAGAGTCTTTCCGGCACTCCCGGGCCTATTTTTTTCCTGCTTGTTGTCAAGTGTAGCGCCGTACTCGCTCACCTCCAAGAGCGCTTTCCCGCGGTTGCGCTGAGCATCGGTTCATCGGTCCTCATCGAGGGCGAGGCGCTCCGCAGCGCCGGAGTGGCCTGAGCTGCCATGCGGGTGGCGGTCCTCAGCGACATCCATGGCAATTGGCGGGCCCTGCAGGCAGTGCTCGCCGACCTTGACCGGTATGGCGTCCAGGAAATCCTCAGCCTCGGCGATAACATCGGCTACGGTCCCGAGCCCGGGGAAGTGGTTCAAGCCCTGCGCGCTCGTCAGGTCGTTTCAGTGATGGGCAACCACGAATTCGCCCTTGTCAGCGACAGCTACGCGGCCCGGCTGCACGGGGTGGCGGGTGACTCGCTCATCCTGACCCGCGGTCTGCTCGATCCGGATGCGCTCCATTGGCTGGAGAACCTGCCGCCCTGGCTGGTGCACCGCGGCGCTCGACTGGTGCACGGCTGCCCGCCCCAGTCCATGACTGTTTACCTGTTTTCTCCTTCAGCCAATCGTCTGCAGCGGCTGTTTGGCACCTATCCAGAGCACCGTTGTTTCGCTGGCCACACCCACACCCTGGAACTTTTCAACGAGCGGGACGGCGTTGTTAGTCAGCGGCGCCTGGTTGCCGGTCGGCTGCGCCTCAATCCGCAGAGCCGCTCGCTCATCCTCTCCGGCAGCGTCGGCCAGCCGCGTGACCATCTCGGCCGCCAGGCCAAGTACCTGCTTTGGGACCCCGAGGCGGACAGCATTGAGGTGCGCGCCCTGGACTACGATGTGCAGGCCACGGTCCGCCTGCTCCATGAACGTGGTTTTCCCGTCGTTAACGCGCGACGGCTCGGAGGGTGAGGGAATGCAGCGCAGGATCGGCAGATACGAAGTGATCCGCCGCCTCGGCAAAGGGGGTATGGGCGCGGTCTACAAGGCGCTTGTGCCGGTGATCGACAAGGTGGTG
Source organism: Desulfobulbus sp. (assembly GCA_034003445.1). Classification (GTDB taxonomy): domain Bacteria; phylum Desulfobacterota; class Desulfobulbia; order Desulfobulbales; family Desulfobulbaceae; genus Desulfobulbus. The sequence goes on along the minus strand of JAVEYP010000013.1, from coordinate 10,627 downwards.
GCTATTAAGTTGCTTGACCCGGCTGAACTGATGGAGGATTTGCTCGGCGACGAACAATTGCGCGAGATCTTCACCTTTGAGGCGCGCACTATGGCCACCTTCCACCAGCCCTTCCTGGTCACGGCGCATGATTTTGACCACGATGAGAACGGCCGTCCCTTTTTCGTCATGGAGTACATCTGCAACAATCTCGGTGATATGATTGGCGAGACCTATCGCCTCGAAGCTGACAGTCGCATCATTCAGCCAACCAAGGTGCTCGACTACGGCCGACAGATTGTGGTAGCGCTGGCCTTCCTCCACCACAACCGAATTGTCCATCGCGACATCAAGCCCCAGAACATCCTCGTCACCGACGAGGATGCCATCAAAATCTGTGATTTTGGCATGGCCCTGGTGGATGGCGTTGCCTTTTCCGGGCCGGCCAACATGCAGATCGGCTCACCCTACTACACGCCGCCCGAGCAGCGTCGCAACCCCAGCGAGGTCGATGGCCGGGCTGACCTCTACTCGTTGGCGGTGCTGCTCTTCCGCATGCTCACCGGTTGTCTCCCGGGCATGCAGACCTTTTCCCTGTCGCTTGTTAACCCGCGCTACGATCACTCCTGGGACGAGTTTTTTGTCCGCGGCCTGCAATGGAACCCGGACGACCGCTTTCAGTCGGCCGACGAGATGCTGGCCGCCCTGGACAACCTCGCAGTGCGACCGGCCGGTGTGGACGGCGCCTGCCGCCTGCCCGATCCCGGCGAGGCGGTCATACGCCTGCGCAGCGAACCAGCCAACGTGGGCGGTAAAAAGGCTCGCGCTCTGTTTGAAACCGGGCCGCTTTTTCGGCCGCTCACCCCAGTGTGCAACCGCTTGGAAACCCGCACGGACACCCTTCTTGACCGGGCCACCGGGCTTGTTTGGCAACGCAGTCCCTCCGTCTACCCGCTTGGCTGGATCGCGGCGCACGAATATGTTGACCAGCTCAACACAATCGAGCCGGATATCGGAACACGCTGGCGGCTGCCCACGGTGAACGAGTTGCTCAGCATCCTGCCTGACGCCGACGGTGGTACGGCCACCCTGATTGAGGACGCGCCCTGGCCCGGCAAATGGCTGTGGAGCTGCGACCGCCATGGACGGCATGAGAGCTGGTATGTTAACATGGACCTGCGTTTTGTCGGCGTTCAGGACATCAGCTGCCTCAACCACGTGCGCGCGGTGCGTACCGCGGCGCTCTGACTCGCACCCGGAAACCAGCCATGGATGACCACGCCGTTTCCCATCTTTTTCTCGTTCGTGCCGAAACCACAACGCTTGCCGGTCGCCACGTGTCCCGCTACCTGGACTCCAACGAGTTGATCAGCTACACTGCGTTTTTCGTGCCCGAGGCAGAGATCCTCGCCGGCAGCGACCCGGCCTTTACGGCGCAGCTGGAGCGTGGCCTGGCCGCGAACCGCACCTTTGGCAGGCGCATGCTCGACCACCTGCGCGCAGAGGGCATCACTGAACTCGATCAACTGCTCGACCTTGAGCAGGGTTACGCGACCAAGGTGCTGCACACCCTCACCCACCTGCTCGACGGCTTTATCGGCATTGACTCGATGTTCTACAACCTCATCGAGGACTCGCACGGGCTGAGCCCATCGCTTGCCGCCACCCTGTGCGCTAATCCGGCCGGCTATTGGCTGGTGTCGGTGCGCACCGGCCAACTGGCAGAGTCGGTTCTCGACCGGGTCGACTGAGCCAGCGCGGCTATGCCGCCCCTGGAGGAAAGCGTCATGCATCCCTTCCTGTTCGTCTCTATCCGCCGCAGCCTGTTGCTCCTTGTGTTACTCGCTGTACTGCCGGCCTTGGCCATCGTCCTCTACACCGGTCGCGACCTGCGTAACAACGTCGTTGCCGAGGCCGAGCTGTTCAGCCTGCGTCAGGTGCAGGCCATGGCCGCGCACCACGAGCAGGTGGTGGCTAACGCTCGCCTGCTGCTCGTCACCCTGGCTCGGGCGGCTGAGGTGCGCGGCCTGGACCCAAAGGCGAGCCAGACCCTGCTGGTCGACCTGCTCGGCCGCAACCAGGTGTACATCTCGCTTGCCCTGGCGGACCCTGCTGGCCGCATTGTCGCCGCCGTACCCGCGGCCGGTCCGGCCGACATTGGCGCCCGTCCCTTTTTCCGCAGCGCCCTGACGGACAATCGCTTTACCGTCGGCGACTACACCCTGCGCGAACCCGAGCACCGGGTGGTGGTTGAGTTTGCCCAGCCAGTGGTCGGCGACAACGGCCAACCGGTGGGCGTGCTCGCCGCAGCCTTTGACCTCAGCTCGTTCGGCCGCATTTTTTATGATCTGCACCTACCTGAGCATTCTGTGTTCACCCTCACCGACGCCCAGGGCACCCGCCTGACCCGCTTCCCAGAGACAGGTAAATACACCTGGGTCAAGGACCTGCCGCAGATGATCGTGCGTATGTCTGGCGCGACCGAGGAGGGTACCTTTCTGGAGACCGGTGTGGACGGCATTCGTCGGCTGTACAGCTACAAACGCCTCCACTTCGAGGGAGCGGCCTTTCCCTATCTGATGATTCGTTTGGGTATTCCGGTGGAGCAGGCCCTGGCTGAGGCCCGGGCCGTGGTGGTGCGCAACGTTGTCCTGCTCGTTCTGGCTGCGCTGCTTGCCCTGGCCACCGCCTGGCTGGTGGGGGAGAGGGGTATCATGCGCCGCCTCAACAAGCTCACCGGTGCTGCCGGCCGGCTGGAGGCGGGTGACCTGACCACGCGCACCGGCATAGAACCGGGAGAGGGCGAACTCGGCCAGCTGGCCGCGGCCTTTGACAGCATGGCCGAGGGGCTGGAGCGCAAGGAGCACGAGCGGCACCAGGCGGCCGAAGAATTGCAGCGCCTGAACGAGGAGCTGGAGCAGCGGGTATCCCAGCGTACCGGGGAGTTGGCCACTGCCAACCAGGAGTTGCAGACCATCCTTGAGAACCTGCGCCGCGCCCAAGGTCAACTGGTGTTGTCGGAGAAGCTGGCCGCGCTCGGCGGGCTGGTGGCCGGCGTGGCGCACGAGATCAACACCCCGGTAGGCGTGGCCCTTTCCGCGGGTTCGACGCTGGCCGAGAAGAACCGGGCCCTGGCCGAGCAGTTCGCCGGCGGCGCCATGAAGCGCTCTGATCTCGGCCGCTACCTGGACGAGGCGAGCGAGGGCGTGGCCATGATGCTGGTCAACCTCCACCGCGCCTCGGATCTGATCCGCAGTTTCAAGATGGTCGCTGTGGACCAGATGTCCGAGGTCCGCCGCAGCTTCAACATGCATGCCTACATCGACGAGATCCTCCTGAGCCTGCGGCCCAAGCTGAAGAAGACCAGCCTTCGGGTGAGCGTACGCTGCCCCGACGACCTGGTCATCGAGAGCTACCCCGGTGCCATCTCCCAGATCATCACTAACTGGATCATCAACAGCCTGGTGCACGCCTTTGCGCCGGACCAGGCCGGCGAGGTTACCATCGAGGCGGACAAAGAGGGCGATATGCTCAACCTGCGCTACATCGACAATGGCCGCGGCATGGCACCCGAGGTGCGCGACTGTATTTTCGAACCCTTCTTCACCACCGCCCGCGGCCAGGGCTCCACCGGCCTTGGGCTGCACATCGTCTTCAACATCGTCACCGCTACCCTTGGTGGCAGCATCAGCTGCATGAGTGAGCCAGGGCAGGGGACGAGTTTTCATGTGACCGTGCCGCTTGCGGCCCGGACGGAGGAATGATGCCCGATCCTGACAGCACCGTGCTCGCCGGCGACGACCGCGACGACGAACTGCTGTTTGCCGATGAGACCCCGGAGGCCAGCGAGACTGCGACCCCACAGAGCGAGGCGGACAGCGCGCCCTGGAAGATTCTTATCGTAGACGACGAGGCTGACGTGCACAGCGTCACCACCTTCATGCTCCGCGGCCAGCGTTTCATGGACCGCGGCTTCGAATTCCTGCATGCCTACAGCGGCAGCCAGGCACGTGAGCTGCTCGCCGTCCATCAGGACGTGGCCGTGATTCTGCTCGATGTGGTCATGGAGACTGAGGACAGTGGTCTGCGCTTGGTCCACTACATCCGCGAGGAGCTTGGCAACCGCACCGTACGCATTGTCCTGCGTACCGGCCAGCCGGGCAAGGCTCCGGCCGCGCGGGTGATCCTTGAATACGACATCAACGACTACAAAGAGAAGACCGAGCTCACCCTGGAGAAAATGCTGGTTACCCTCATCTCGGCCCTGCGGAGCTACCATTTCATCACCACCATCGAGAACAATCGCAAGGGACTCAAACGCATCATTGAGGCCTCGGGAGACATTTTTGAGCGCCAGAGCCTGGAGAAACTGGGTCGCGGCGTGCTCGACCAGCTGACCGCCCTGCTCAAACTGCGCGGCCATCCGGACCACGGCAGGGTGCACGCCTCGGGCCTGACCTCCTCGGCCATTGGTGGCGAGTCCGTGGTGCTTGCCGCCACTGGTGAGTTCAGCCCATATCTCAACCGGCCGGTGACCGAGATCCACACCGGGCTGATGCACACCGCCCTGGACATGGCCCGCACTCGCCCGCGCGGCTTTTACTGTGAGGAGGGCAAATGCGCCTGGTACTTTAAGAGTCGCTCCGGTTCGGAGAACTTCCTCTATTTCGAGGTGGCCCGCGAACTGGGCGAGGACGACTACGATCTGCTTGAACTGTTTTTCACCAACGTCTCGCTTGCCTTTGACAATCTCTTCCTGAGTAGGGGAATTGAAGAAACGCAGAAGGAGATCATCTTCCAGATAGCCGAAACCATGGAGTGCCGCTCTGCCGAGACCGGTAGCCACGTCCGCCGAGTAGCTGAATACGCCCGCCTGCTGGCCCTGAAGTGCGGTCTGTCCGAGGAGGAGGCAGAGATGCTCAAGCTTGCCTCCACCCCGCACGACCTGGGCAAGATTGGCATTCCGGACGCTGTGCTCAACAAGCCCGGCCCGCTCACCCCCGAGGAATACGAGATTATCAAGACGCACGTCTGGCGTGGCCACGACCTGCTCGCTAACTCGCCCAGCCCGATCATCCAGGCCGCTGCGCTGATCGTCCTGCTTCACCACGAGCGCTGGGACGGTCAAGGCTACCCGCAGGGCCTCAAAGGTGAGGAGATCCACATCCACGGGCGCATCGTCGGCGTGGCCGACGTGTTCGATGCCCTCTCCAACGAGCGCGTCTATCACGACCGCTGGGACTGGGAGGCGGTCTTCGCTCACTTCAAGGAGGAACGCGGCCGCCACTTCGACCCGCAGCTGGTGGACATTTTGTTTGAGTACCGGGACGAGTTTGTCGCGATCTGGGAGCGCTACAATGCGCTAGGGGTGCAGTTTGGATAACGAGCGCTTGGCGTGGCCGTTCGGTTTTGAACCCTTGAGCTTCGCCATCCCGGCCTTGGGCAGGTTTGCGGAGAGGCTGAGTACCCCTTCAAAGGCATGCTAGCTGGAATCCTACTGCCGAGCCGCAGAGCCCCCTCACCCCCGATTCCTTGAATCCCTTGCCGCCACCGCCCAATTCAGAGTACAAACACCCGAAAAATCCATAACCCCCACCCAAGGATCACCCGCCATGACAAAAATCGGCCGAAACCAGCCTTGCCCCTGCGGCTCCGGGCGCAAATACAAGCAGTGCTGCCGCACCGCCGAGGAGATGGCCCGGCAATCGAGTGCGGGAAACCGCATGAAGACCTCGCTCATGACTGCTATCGAGGGCATCCAGGCGGATGCCGCAGCCCTGCGGCCAGCCTTTCGCGAACTCGGGGTGTTCCTCTTTTACAGCGACACGGCCGGCGATGCCTGGCTGCTGGAGATCACCGAGTCCGACGCGGTGCAGGTCGCCCGTGCGGGGGAAGCACTGACTCCGCCCATCGATGAGAATCCTGAGACGATCGAGATTAATTTCAGCCACACGTTCAGCCTGCGCGACCGGCAGCTGGTCCTCACCTCGTACGCGGACCAGACCGAGAGCGTGCTCGAGCTGGCCCCGGCCCAGCAGGTCCGTGCTGCTATCCGCCGCGTGCGCAAGCGTTACCCGGCCGAGATGCTGCGCTCCATGCACGTCGCTGATCCGGATGACAGTCCCGATGATGAGGCCTAATCTGCTCGCGCTCGGCCACACTCCACACCTGTCTGCCTGCTGTTATCGCGAAGATCCAGGCCGGGTCGACCGGGCCGGGAGCTATTTTTATGGTCATGGATGGTGGTCCACACTTGGGCCCCTGATCCAGGCGCGGCCTGTTTGTCGGCTGTCCGGCTCCGGTGACTGCGACCTGCACCTGGCGCGCCGTCTCGTCGGCGGAATGTTGTTTGCCTGCACCCGGTCCGGAATATGACTTCGCGTCCCTTTTGGCTGCGTGTCCTGCCGCTGGTCGCGGTGATGACGACCCTGTTCGTCCTCAGCCACCAGTCCGGCGACACCCTGCCCCTGCCGGCCGTGGTCAACCTCGACAAACTGCTCCACCTGGTCGCCTACGCGGTGCTTGGCCTTTCCTTTCTCTTTGCCCTGTCGCCAGCCTGGCGGACGCGCCGTCCTTGGGCCGCGGCCGTGTGCACTGTGCTCTTCTGCCTTGTTTACGGCGTGAGCGACGAGTTCCATCAGCAGTTCGTACCGGGCCGATTCGCCGGCGCGGATGACCTAGTGGCCGACACCCTTGGCGGCCTGCTCGCCGTGGCGATCGCCCGACTGTGGCAGCGACGCGCCCACCGCCAGGCCAACCCACCCAACACCAGAGCCAACAGCTGAGAGCGCGCGCCGCATGGCGGATTGCACGATCTGCAGTGCCTGCTCGGTCGGCCTCTAAGCGAGTAAGGGAAGAACGCCCACACCAAAAGCCTCGGAGCAATGTGAGGACCGCGCCCCGCCCTCTGTGGGCTCACAAGGACAGGAGGCTAGGTGGTGAACGGGTGAACGCCACTCCAGAGGTGCGTCTTGATACTATTGTAACTACTTCGAAGTGAGCGGCCCGCCCGTTGAGGATGGCGCGTTTTGCGCTTTTGATCGCGCAGCGCGCCTTCCCTGTCGCCTTACCCACCGCTTCAGGTCCCGCCTCAGCTAATCTTCCCGCAGTACGCTCCGTTTCATCGGGGTTCTCATTCATTGCGCGCCTGACCCACACGGCCTCCGGCTCCCCTGTTGGTCCGAATCTCGCCCTGTACCGCCAGCTACCAAGGCCTTTGTTGGTTTTTTTCAGAGGTTAGTTGGTTTCCGGGCAGGTATTAATGTCGTTGGGGTGGGGCCTTTGGAATTGGGGCGGGGTGTTTGTCCCAAGTGTGGCCGCAGGGCGCTTCTTTTTGTTCCGGCCAGGATGTGGGTAGGGGAACGCTGTGGAAATGTTGCCCGCAACCGGCTGATCGGTGCGGAACGCTGCGGCCTGCCGGCTTAGTGCAGCGGCCGGCGGTGGTCTGTAGGCTGGACCGCGCGGCGATGGGCGAGCAAAACCTGCTGAGCCTGGCCGAGAATGCTGGTGCGCGGGTAGGTGCCGCTGGTGTTGGCCGTACCGGCTTCAGTGCCGGTGAGCAGTTCCAGGCCGTCCAGCACCAGGTCCACCGCGTGGATGTGAAACAGCCCCTGGTCAACCGCGGCTACCACCTCGCGGTCGAGCATCAGGTGGCGGCAGTTGCGACGCGGCATGAGCACGCCTTGGTGGCCGTCCAGCCCGGCTGCGGCGCAGACCCGGAAATAGCCCTCGATCTTTTCGTTGATGCCGCCCACGGGCAGGACTTCGCCATGCTGGTTGAGGGCACCGGTCACGGCCAGGCCCTGGAGCAGGGGCACCGCGGCGAGCGAGGAGAGCAGGGCGTAGAATTCAGCGCAGGAGGCGCTATCGCCCTCGATGCCGTGGTATTCCTGCTCAAAGACGATGGCAGCGTTCAGGGCCAGCGGGGTGTTGCGGGCGAACAGGCTGGCCAGGTAGTGCTTGAGGATGAGCACGCCCTTGTCATGGATGGGCCCGGACATGGCCACCTCGCGCTCGATGCTAACCAGCCCGTCTTCGCCGGCATAGGAGCGGGCGGTGATGCGCGTGGGAAAACCGAAACTGTGATCCCCCAGGTCGACCACGGTCAGACCGTTCACCTGGCCAACCTGCTCGCCCTGCAGGGTGATGAGCACCTCGCCCTCGGCAATGGCCTCCCGCATCTGCTCTTCCGGGTAGTTGTGCCGCCGGGCGTGGGCTGCCAGGGCCGCGTCCACGTCCCTGGCCTCGACCAAACGGCCGGAGCGTTTCTGGCAGAGCGTACCGCTTTCCATGACGAGCGCATCAGTGCGGCCAAAGAGAGCGGACTGGCGACCGCGGTCCTCTGCCACGCGGTGACCCTGCTCAAGCAGGCGGGCGATCGCAGCAGCGGAAAAATGCGGCAGGCCGAGCCGCGCGCAGGTGCGGCTAACGAGCACGGCTGAGGCGCGACGGCCCTCGTCGCTGGCCACAAATCGCTCGGCAAAGTCTACCTTGGCGCGGAAGCGGCGGGTAAACTCGGGGTCTGCGTCCTGCAGATCGTAATAGAGTTCTCGTGAGCCGATGAGCACGATCTTCACGTCCAGGTCTACAGGCTCAGGGTCGAGGGACACCGTTGCCACCGGGACCAAGGCGGTGCCGGCCTCCCTAATCTGCAACCGGCCGCTGCGCAGGAAACGGCGGAGTTCCTCCCAGACCAGGCCGTCGGCCACCAAATCCCGCAGGTGGAGCATGAGGAAGCCGCCGTGCGCCCGGTGCAGGCTGCCGGCGCGGATGCGGGAAAAGTCCGTGATCAGCGCGTTTTTTTCGCTCTGGTACTCGATGCTGCCAAACAGCGAGCGGAACAGGGGGTTGTTCTCGACGATCACTGGAGCGCCTTTGAGGTCGTGATTGTCCACCACCAGATTGGCCCGGTAGCGTGCCACCAGGACGTCGAGCGCCTCCCGGCGGAGTTCGTCGTCGGTCTTGGCCGGCTGGAACAGTTCCAGGCCGTCGAGCAAATCGTCCTGCACCCGGCTCAGCCAGACGCCGAGCGTGTCCGAATCGTTGTGCTGCTGAGGCAGAGCGACGCGGAGCGCAGCCATTTCACGCTCGATCAGCGGCCGGACCACCCGGCGGCGCAGGGTGGCCAGCGACTCGGTGAGCGTTTGTTCGAGCGGCCGGATCTTTTCCAGATACCGGTTGATCTCGACCAGCAACACCTCCTCCACACGGGCGATCTCGGCTCGTCGCGCCCTGGGCAGGGCGAGCCTCTCGTCCTCGGTCATGGCCCGTCCCTCGGGGGAGCGCAGGGTGAGCAGCAACTGTCCGCTATCACGGACCAGGGCAAAGCCGCGCGTTTCGGCAAAACTTTCGAGTTTGTCAAATGCCTGGGATTCCTCCTCGTTAAAGGCTTTTTCCAGCCGCTCGCTCCCCATCTTGCAGGCGGAGGAGTTCAGCCGTTGCGGGATTCCCGCCACAAGGGTCCTGACCAGGCGCGCCAGGCCATCGCGCAGCAGACGGCCCTGGCCTGCAGGCAGACGCAGGGCACTGGGACGCCCGGGCGCATCGAAATGGTAGAGATAGCAGAGGTCGGGAGGGGTGGCCCGACGGGTCGCGGCCTCCTGCATGGCCTCGTGGAGCAACGAGGAACGGCCGCTGCCGACCTCGCCAAGGACGAATAGGTTGTAGTCAGGCGGCGTCATCTCCAAGCCAAAGCGCACCGCGGTTTGGGCCCGTTCCTGGCCGATCCAGGGCAGGGGCAGGTCCTGCAGGGCCGAGGTGTCGGCAAAGCCCAGGGAGTCGGGAGCAATGGTCAGGCGCAGATCGCTGGCAGGCAGTCGGGTGGTTGGCATGGGCGGGTCAGGGCAGGGCTGAGGTTGGGCCAGGGCAGGAGCGGGGCAGACCCCAAGTTTGGAAATGGACTTACAGAGCAGCAGGTTGGAAGTCAACAGCTTTTCTCTGTGCGTTGTGGGGTACCCAACTCCCTCCACGGGACAGCTCGATTTGCAGTGGTCGAGTCTGCTGCGTGCAATCTGCTTCCCGAAGTTTTTCTTTGAATGTGCGTGGTTTGCGGTATACCTTGTTCCGATCGCGGCTGGGAGCGGACGGGGCGGGAACTCCGCCCCGTCGACTAGGGGACCTGAGAAACGAGGAACTGTATGAGCAACAAATTGAAAAGACTGATATTCCTGGTGGTTTTAGGTTTGCTTATTTGGGCGGGTCAGGCTGTTGCGGCCGATGCGGTCCGGCTGGTCTGGGCCGCCGACCACGGTCAGGGATTCGACATTTTCACGGCCGTGCAGGTGGGGAACGGTTGGGGTCCCTCAACCCGGCTTGTTAACGGACCCGAGGCCAACATCACCCCGGCGTGCACTGTAGACCAGGCTGGCCGCCTATGGCTCGTGTGGATCGCCCGAGACCAGGAGGGGGTTTCCCAACTGCGTTACCGCATCGACCCTGCCGGCAAGAAGGGGCGTGAGGGCAGGATTGTCACTGGTTTTGACGACAACTACGCCCCGGTGGTGCTCGTGGACCAGCAGGGCGCGGGTTGGGCGGCCTGGTCGAGCTACACCGGGTCAAGCGACGACGTATTTGCCAGCCGGTTTGACGGCTCCAGCTGGAGCGCGCCGATACAAGTGCATGCGGCCAACGGCCAGCCGGACGTCAAGCC
>JAVEYP010000012.1:0-12801 GCA_034003445.1 Desulfobulbus sp. | reverse complement strand
GGCCTCGAGCATGGCGGCCTCTTCTGTATAGCCCCGCGGTACCTCCTCGAAGTTGGTGCGGCGGCGGCGCGGGTCCTGCTCCGGCATGGGCTGACGCGGAATCTTGATCTTTGCTTTGCCCTTGGCTTTGGGTGGACCGGCCTGGGCCGGTTTCGGCTCGCTCGTGTTCATCGGGTTCTCCGCGGGTTGTTGCTGGTATCGGCCGCTTTCATCGAATGGGCTCGGGCTTGTAGAGCAGGGCGTTGAGGTCCACGGTCTGCGCCAGGGCCTGCACCTCCTGGGGGGCGTAGGCGGTCCGCCGTGAGGCCAGCTCATCCCAGTCCACCTTGTGGCCGTCAAAGATCGGGCCGTCGACGCAGGCAAATTTCGTCTGCTCACCGATCGAGACGCGACAGGCCCCGCACATACCGGTGCCGTCCACCATGATCGGGTTGAGCGCCACCAGGGTGGGGATCTCAAGCGACCGGGTCAACTCAGTGACCATGCGCATCATAAAGGTGCAGCCAACCGCTACGCACTGATGGATCGGTTCACGCTCGACCACCTGGCTGATCACCTCCTGCACACCGCCGCGCACGCCGCGGCTGCCGTCCTTGGTGGCCACGATCAGTTCGTCACACACGGTGCGCAGCTGCTCCTCCATGTAAAACAGGTAGGAGGAACTGGCCTCAATGGCTACGATCACCCGGTTGCCGGCCTCACGCATCGCCCGGGCCATCGGCAGGATGGCGCCTATGCCGTAGCATCCGCCGCAGAGGATTACCGTGCCGTGCCGCTCAATGGTCATCGGCATGCCAAGGGGGCCGCTCACGTGGGCGATGCGGTCGCCGGTCTTGAGCGAGGCCAGCTCGCGGCTGGAACGACCGACCTCCTCAATCACCAGCGTGATCCAGCCCTCGTCCGCGTTCCAGTCCACCAGGGTGAAGGGCGAGCGTTCCGAGGTCTCCTGCGCCATAAGGATGATGAACTGGCCGGGCCGGGCAAAGCGGGCTATCGACTCGGCCTGGATGCGGAAATAGTGCATGTTCGGCACGATCTCCCGTTTTTCAAGGATGGCGAACCCTTCGCCGGCCACTGCCTCAATCGGCTCGACCGGCGTGGCCGGCAGACCAAAGGCGGCCAGGGACGGGACAATGTCGGCCAGCAGGTGGCCACGGTACCGGCTGGGCAGTTCGCGCACATTCTGGCGCGGGTGACCCGGAAATGGTGCCGGCGCGGGGTCGTTTTCGATGAGCGGAGTGATGTCGCTGGCGCTGGCAAAGGAGAAGCCCATATCGCCCAGGCCCTGGCCAAGATCCGCGAGGATGGCCCACTCAGGCCGGGAGTTGCCGGGCGCGCGACTGCTTTCGGCAAGTGTTTTGACAGTGCCGGCTGTGGTGCGGAAGGTGCCGCTTGCCTCGCTGAGTACGGCCGCAGGCAGGACCACGGTGGCCAGATCAGCGGCCGCAGAGGGCAGGCAATCGATCACCAGGCTGAACGTTGCGGCGCGTACAAGTTCGGGGCCGAGCAGGTCGCCGTTGGTCACCAGACCGCGGACCGTGCCGCTCGTCACTTTGCTGGCCAGTTGCTCAAGACTGGCGTCGTCGTTGCCGGCCGAGGTGGGCAGAACGATCAGGCGACCGTTCAACCGCTCGGCCAGGCGGCCGTAGAGATAGCGGTCCTCGCGCGAGATGGTCTCGCTGACCACAAAGACCACGGCCTCGGTCGTTTCGCGCAAGCCCTCGACCGCGACACGGATGGCCGCGTCCCAGTCGGTGGGGATCAGCTCGTCGCCCTCGCGCACTTGTGGTCGGATGAGGCGGTTATTCGCCCCAACGATCTGCGCCAGGCCAAAGCGGCCGAGCGCGCAGAGGCTGTCTTCCGGCTCAAAGCCGGTCATCACTGTAGCCAGTAGCTGGCCTTTTTTGCTCTGCGCCGTGATTGAGCACCCCTCGCTACACAGGATGCAGGCCGAGGGGATGTCTGTTTCCGGCTTGCCGTGCCAGCGCGCGAACCGATCGGTGAGCGTGCCCGTGGGGCAGATGTCGATACAGGCGCCGCAGAACACGCAGCCCGAGAACACGTGGCTCTTATCAAAGGCCGTGCCAATGCGCGCCCACTTGCCTCGATTAATGATACTGATCGCTGGCTGGCCGTGGATCTTCTCGCAGATGCGCCAGCAGCGACCACAGAGGATGCACAGGTTGTAGTCGCGGTCCATGAACGGGTCGTCGCGCTCCAGCCCGTACGAAGAGTACAAGTTGGGCAGGTTGAGCTCGCGCGAATCGGCCTGCAGCACCATTTTACGCAGGTCGCACTCCTCCCGGTTGGCACAAAAGCCGCAACGGGTCGAGCGGGCCGCCTTGGTGGCGTTTGGCCGGTATTTCTCACAGGCCTCGCGGTGTACACACACCAGACAGCTGTTCGGGTGGCCGGAGAACATCATCTCCAGGGTGCGGTTGCGCAGGGTGGTAAGCCGCGCGGACTGGGTTTTTACCTGCATGCCCGCAGCGGCCGGGGTGGTGCACGAGGTGGGGAAGCCGCGCACACCGTCGATCTCGACGATGCACATGCGGCATGAGCCATAGGGGTTGAGATCCTTGTGGTCGCAGATGGTGGGGATAGAGATGCCGGCCACGCGGGCGGCCTCCAGAACGGTTTTTCCTTCCTCAACCTCGACCGTGCGGTCGTCAATGGTCAAACTGATGCTGCCCATGCAATCTCCTTGATAGTGAATCGCTTGCCGATGGGTGACTTGCGCGTCCGCCCTAGCTGACGAGCACGGCGTCGAACTTGCACGCCTGGCGGCAGGAGCCGCACTGGATGCATAACTCTTGGTCAATCACGTGCGGCTTCTTTTTCTCGCCGCTGATGGCCGTCACAGGACAGGCCCGGGCGCAGGCCATACAGCCGGTGCAGCTGGCCGGGTCAATGTCAAAACGAATCAGCGCCCGGCAGGCCCCGGCCGGACATTTGTGGTCCACGATGTGGGCTCGGTATTCGTCCTCGTAGTACTGGAGGGTGGTCAGCACCGGGTTGGCCGCGGTCTGGCCTAGACCGCACAGCGAGGCGTTTTTCATGGTATCGCCGATGCGGCGCAGGGTTTCGATCTGGTCGAGGCTACCACGCCCTTCGGCTATGTCGGTGAGGATGCGCAGCAGGTGCTGGGTACCCATGCGGCAGGGTACGCACTTGCCGCAGCTCTCGTTCTCGGTAAAGGAGAGGAAGTAGCGGGCCATATCGACCATGCACGATTCTTCGTCGATGACGATCATGCCACCCGAGCCCATGATGGAGCCGACCTCGGCCAGGCGCTCGTAGTCCACCGGCAGGTCAATGAAGTCCGCTGGAATGCAGCCGCCTGAGGGGCCACCGGTCTGCACCGCCTTAAAGGCCTTGCCACCGAGCACGCCGCCGCCGACCTCCTCGATAATGGTGCGCAGGCTGGTGCCCATGGGCACTTCAACGAGCCCGGTGCGGTTGATCTTCCCGGCCAGGGCAAAGGTCTTGGTACCGCGGCTCTTCTCAGTGCCAAAGCTGCTGTACCAGGCCGCGCCCTTCTCCATAATCGCAGACACGGCCGCAAGCGTCTCGACGTTGTTGATATTGGTTGGCTTGCCGAACAGGCCGGCGTTGGCCGGGAAGGGCGGGCGCGAGCGAGGCATGCCGCGCTTGCCCTCAATGCTTTGCATGAGCGAGGTCTCCTCGCCGCAGACAAAGGCGCCGGCACCTTTCTTGATCTTGATCTCAAAATTGAAGCCCGAGCCCAGGATGTTCTCGCCAACAAAGCCGAGCTCGCGCATCTGGGCAATGGCTGCCTGCACCCGCTCGATGGCGAGCGGGTACTCGGCCCGGCAGTAGACGTAGCCGGTGGAAGCGCCAATGGCATAGCCGGCTATGAGCAGCCCCTCGAGCACCGCGTGCGGGTCGCCCTCGAGCACCGAACGGTCCATAAAGGCACCCGGGTCACCCTCGTCGGCGTTACAGATCACGTACTTTTGGTCACCAACGGCGTTGCGCGCAAAGCCCCACTTGACACCGGTGGGGAAGCCGGCCCCACCGCGGCCGCGCAGGCCAGAGGCCTTCATCTCCTCGATAACAGCGTCCGGGCCTATTTTCATGGAGCGGGCAATGCCCTGATAGCCGCCGCGGGCCAGGTAATGCTGGACATTGGTCGGGTCGATGATGCCGCAGTTACGCAGCACGATGCGTACCTGCGGGCTGATCATGGGCAGCGCGGTAAAGAGTGGCAGGTCGACATTCTCCGCCGCTTCCATCACCGCCAGGGCGCGCCGCAGGTAGGGCTCGCCGTTGATTAACTGGGACTCCACTAGGGCTGGGACGTGCCGCGGCTCGACTCCGTGGTAGAGCACACGCAGGCCGTCTTGACTGCGGATTTCCACCAGCACCTCGGCATAGCACATGCCCAGGCAGCCGACTTCAAAGGTTTTGGTGGTGATCGACAGGCCGTGCTTGTCCAGTTCCGTGACAAAGGCCTGCAGCACCTCCAGCGAGCCCGCCGCCCGGCCGCAGGTGGCCGAACCAACGAGGATGCGCGCCTGGTCGGGCCGCTCGAATTCCGTCCACTCCACTTGTGCCTGTTCTTGCAGGGTTTCGAAACTCATTCTTTGTCCTCGATGAGCTTTTTGGTTTTGGCGGCTGTCATGCGGCCGTAGACCTTGTCGTCCAGAACGACGACTGGCGCGAGTGCGCAACTGCCGAAGCAGGCGACCCGTTCCAGGCTGTACTTACCGTCCGCGCTGGTCTCGCCTGGCTCGATGCCGATGGTGCGAGTGATGGCGTCCACGATCATCCCGCTACCCCGCACGTGGCAGGCCGTGCCCTGGCAGATCTTGACGTGGTGCAGGCCGGGGGGCACAAAGCGGAACTGGGCGTAGAAGGTCGCCACTCCGTACACGTTGTTTTCCGAGAGGTTGAGGTGGTCGGCCACCTGGCGGACCGCCTCTGGGGCCAGGAACTTGAAGCAGTCCTGCACCTCCTGCAGCATGGGGATGAGGTTGTCCCTCTCCGGGCCGTAGCCGGCGAGGATCTCGTCAAGGGTCGGTTGGGATGGCATCATATAGGGCTCCATCGGCTGCGGGAATCCGGCGCTGCGCCGGGAAAAGCGAAGGGCCCGTCCGGCGTGGGGGGAGGCGGGGCGGCTGCCGTCGCTGTGGAGAGGCGTTCCTTTATGCCGGCGAAAAAGCGCAACACTTTCAGTGAGACGGTGTTTGGGCCAGGGCTGGCAGGGAATTTCCCCCTTTACCCGCCCATGGCAAAATTGTCAAGCAGCGGCCTTGCGGCCGGATTCGACCACAGCCCGCCATTCCGGGCGTATTGGGCACAATCTGATTGTGCTCAGTCAGGCGCGGGCGTACAATAGTTCGGTCCGGTGCCCGGTCGCGCCCGTCCTTTTCCTGTCCTGCCTGGAGGCTCCCATGCGTTATTCCCCCATGACCACCGACCTCTACGAACTGACCATGATCGCCGGCTACTTGAAAGAGGGTATGGAGGCCCAACAGGCCACGTTCGACCTCTACTTCCGCACCAACCCTTTCCAGGGCGGTTACGCGGTGTTCGCCGGCCTGGAGCCGGCCCTGGAAGCACTGGCTGACCTGCGTTTTGATGAGGATGAACTCGCCTATCTGGCCGGACTCGGCCTGTTCGACAACGACTTCATCACCTTTCTACGCGACTTCCGTTTCCGCGGTAGTGTGGTTGCCCCGCCCGAGGGCACGGTGGTATTCGCTAACGAGCCGCTGCTCACCGTGACCGGTACGCTTGCCGAAACGCAGCTGGTGGAGACGATGTTGCTCAACACCATCAACTTCCAGACGTTGGTCGCTACCAAGGCGGCCCGTATCTGTCACGCCGCCGCCGGCCGCGAGGTGATTGAGTTTGGTCTGCGCCGCGCCCAGGGTCCGGACGGGGGCCTGAGCGCGGCCCGCGCCGCCTGCGTGGGCGGCGCCGTGGGTACGAGCAACGTGCTTGCCGGCATGCGTTTCGACCTGCCGGTGCGCGGCACGCATGCGCATAGCTGGGTGCAGGCCTTTTCGGATGAGTTGTCTGCCTTCCAAGCGTATGCGGACGCCTTTCCGGACAACACAGTGCTGCTCGTCGACACCTACGACACCCTGAAGAGCGGCGTGCCTAACGCTATCATTGTGGCCCGACGGTTGCGTCAGCGCGGCCACGAGCTGCGCGGCATTCGCCTCGACTCCGGCGATCTGGCCTACCTGTCCCGCGAGGCCCGGGGGATGCTCGACGAGGCCGATTTTCCCGAGGTGCGTATCCTTGCCTCGAACGAACTCGACGAAACAGTGATCGACTCAATTCGCGACGAGGGCGGCCGGGTGGACAGCTACTGTGTGGGCACCCGTTTAGTCACCGCGGCCGGGGTCGGCGGCGTGGCACTGGGCGGGGTGTACAAGCTGGTGGCCATTGAAGGCGAGCCGAAGATGAAGATCACCAGCGACATTGCCAAGGCCACCTTGCCCGGTGTGAAGCAGGTACTGCGCGTGATGGACGCAGACGGCCGCTTCATCCAGGACGTGATCTGCCTAGCCAAAAAGAAGGGCGGCGTGGTGGCCGGCGACACGGTCTATGACCCGACCAACCCGCTGCGCCACACTACGCTGCCGGCGTTGAGCCAGGTTCAGGACCTGCGCGGGGTGGTCATGACGGACGGCCAGCGCAGTCATGATCCAGAGACGCTCGCGGTCATGGCCGAACGGTGCCGCCAGGAGATGCGCCTGCTGCCCGTGGGTACGCTACGTTTCGTTAACCCGCATCGCTATAAGGTGTCGATCTCCGAACGGCTTAAGGACCTGCGCGACGAGCTGCTGAACACGGTACATATTGGGAGGAACCGACCATGATGGCCCTGCTGATTGTTGACGTGCAAAACGATTTCTGCCCAGGCGGAACCCTGGCCGTGGCCAAGGGGGACCGCGTGGCCGCACCGTTGGCCCGCCTGGCGGCCCGGTTTGTGGCTGTGGGCTTGCCGGTGTTTGCCAGCCGTGACTGGCACCCGCCGGAAACAGCCCATTTTGAGAGTGCGGGTGGCCCCTGGCCGGCCCACTGCGTGCGGGACACGCCCGGCGCCGCGCTGCACGCGGATCTGGTCCTGCCCACGAGTGCGGTTATCCTTTCCAAGGGCGTGGACCCGCAGGCGGACGGCTACTCCGCCTTTGAGGGGCGGGATCGGGAGGATCGCGATCTGGCTGAGTTGCTCGCCGCGGCCAGGGTGGATCATCTCTTGGTGGGCGGCTTGGCCACGGATTATTGTGTACGCGCCTCGGTGCTTGAGGCGCTGCGCCGCGGCTTGCAGGTGACTCTGCTCACCGACGCAGTCGCTGGGGTGAATGTGCAACCAGGCGACGCGGAGCGGGCCATCGAGGAGATGGTTGCCGCCGGCGCGCACCTTGCCACCACGGAGCAGGTAGTGCCGGACCGGGCTGTCAACGGGGGCAGCGGAAACGGCTGATGTTCACACTGAGCGATTTTCGCAACAGTGGTGTGCAGAGCCAAGAGAACGGCGCACAGACCTACGGACAAGCGACCGGGCAGGGGAAACTGACGGCCATGGGCCGGGGACTACCCACGGGCATGGTCCGCAGCTGGACCTTCTCGCCCACGGAGGGGCTCAGCTGAGCCGGCCGTACCAGCTCTGGACTTCTACAAGGCCCCATCCGGGGCCTTTTTTTGTGACGTGGTTTTAGCACTTACCCAACGAGGCCAGGTAGACGGTGAACTCCTCGTCCCCGTCCACGCCGAGCAGCTGGTCGCAGGCCTCTTGGTCGTAGGCCGCGATCGCGCAAGTGCCGGCACCGATGGCCTGAGCGGCCAGGTAGAGGTTCTGCCCCACGTGGCCGGCGTCCAGGGCGATCACCTTGTGCGCGGCCAAGTCGTAACGCCACTCCATGCGCGGGGCCACCGTGGTCCAGAAGAAGCAGACCGCCGCTGCACTCAGGCAAGGTTGGTTCAGACCGGCCCGGCGCGCCAGCAGGTGGATCTGGGGGTCAAGACGGAGTCGCGCTAGCTGGTTGTCGAACGGCAGGTAGCGGTACAGGCCGGGTTCCAAGGACTCGACCCGGCTGATGGTCAGGTAGGTTTCAAAGGAATGGCGGGCTCCGGCCGAGGGCACGGTGCGCAGCGCCACCGCCGGACCGAGCACCTGGCGGACACCCTGAGTGGCAAAGAGGAGGAGTGACAGCTCCTCCAGGCTGAGCGGCGCCTGGGCGTAACGGCGCACGCTCTCGCGGTGCAGAATAGCCTCGCCGAGCGGCATGGTGGCCAGCCGGCTGAGGATTTGCCGGCCGTCGGGCAAGGCAATGCGCGGCAGATCGGCGGGGCAGGGTTGTTGCAGGGGCGGTGGAGGCAGACCGCGGCTCTGCTCGGTCTGCGAAAAGTCAATCTGTTGGCGGATGGTGTCCTTGAGCAGGAAGCGGTTGGCGGCGTAGCGTTGGTCGGTCATGGGTTCTCCCTTGGAGCTGGCGAGGATGGGGTCAATGCTGCGGTTGACGGGTCCGCGATGCAACCAGCAGCAGGCGCATCGCCGGCAAGCGCCTGCACTGGTCCCGGTTCGATGGGCTACTTCTGCGGCCGATATTCGAACCGCCTGTTCTTCTGGTCAAGCAGCTGTACAACAAGGAAGTCGTCGTGCTTGTTGTGGAAGGCCTCGTAGCCCTCGCGTTCGCAGGCCGGGCAGCAGTCGATAGGCAGCTCGATGCCCAGGCAGGGGAGGATGCGGCCTGAACTCGTCCGGATGAGCCGCAGGCCGCGGCACTGGTCGCAGTCTTTCAACTGTTCGCGCTGTTGTTCCATGATGCCATCCGTGTCGTAGTAGATCTTGCGCTCGCGGATGAAGAAACCGCCTTTTTTTATAAAATCACCGGGCTCTGGGTTGAAGTAGCCTTCCAGCACCTCCTCCGACATCTGATGGATATAGTTCAGGGTCTCCTCGCTTTCGGCAAGGGCCGCCTGGTTATAGTCTGGCTCGCGCACTGCCGAATAGTCGCACTCGGCCATGGCCAGACAGATGCCGAGGTTGACGTAGGGCAGGGCGCTCTTGATCGAGTAGCCGCCCTCGAGCACGGCGATGTCCGGCTTGAGCAGTTCGTTGAGCTGGGCATAGCCCTGGGCCGAGAACTGCAGGTTGGTGAGTGGGTCCGAGTAGTGGTTGTCCTGGCCGGCTGAGTTGATCACTAGGTCGGGCTGGAAATCGGCGAGTATGGGCAGCACCACCTGCTCGAGGGCGTACATGTAGCCGGCGTCCGAGGTAAGCGGCGGCAGAGGGATGTTTATGGTGCGGCCAAGCGCCCGCGGGCCGCCGTTCTCGTTGGGGAAGCCCGAGCCCGGGTACAGGGTGCGGCCGTCCTGGTGCAGCGAGATGAACAGCACGTCCGGGTCGTGCCAGTAGACGTCCTGGGTGCCGTCGCCGTGGTGACAGTCGGTGTCGACAATGGCGATGCGCTTGCGGCCGTAGCGCTCGCGAATCCACTCGACCATGACCGCCTCGTTGTTGATGTTGCAGAACCCACGGTTGCCGTGCACCACTTTCATGGCGTGGTGACCTGGCGGTCGCACTAAGGCAAAGGAGCGCCGGGTCTCCTGTTCCATCACCAGCCGAGCCGCTTCGATGGCACCACCGGCAGAGATGCGGTGCGATTCGGTGCAAATGGCGCCCACCGTGGGGAAGCAGAAGTGGGCGCGCATGATGTCCTGGTCAGTGGCGAACATGGGCCGGTGTTCGCTGATGCCCTCAATATCGAACAATCCCTCCTCACGAAACTGGTCCTGGGTGTAGAGGAGCCGTTCCTCCCGTTCGGGGTGGGTAGGCGAGATCGCCCAGTCAAAGGCGGGGAAAAAAATGACGCCGAGCGTCGAGCCAGCTTGCAGCATGAGAGCACCTGTGAGGTGAAAGGAATCGGGGAGCGTGCCGCTTCAGGCCGGACCGGTCAGGCGGACCATGCTCGTGTCCGCGTCCAGCCGGGCGATGACCGCGGGTTGCACCTGGGCCACGACGCGAATGTTCGTGCCCGCGGTATACCCGCCCTCAACCATGTTGAAGGCGTCCGCCTGGGTTATCTGAATCTCTTCTGCGGGAATGGTCACACCGGCACGCTTCAGGTCGGCGACGAGCAGGGTCCGGGCCTCCTCAATGGCGTCGTCCAACTTGTAACCGCGCTTGATTGTGCGGTACACGCCGAGCATGGGCACGGCCACCCGGTTGCGGGAGGTGTCCGCAGTCAGGGCCAGGTGGCTGGTGGTGCGCGTGAGCGCCGCGCCCACCGCGTTGACCACGCCGGCGAGCGGCGGCACCACAACCGGCAGACCAAGGCGTTCGGCCAGCAAGTGCTGGAACACCTCGGCCGGTCCGCCGATGACCATGACTTGGCGCGGTTCAATCTTCCGGTCCTGGAGAATCTCGTGGATAGTGTACACTGGCTTGGCGTTGACCCGGGTAACGAGGGAATCGATGCGCGTGGCAACGGCCTCCACTGCGGCGTCGACCGCTGCCTGGGCCAATTTCCGGCTGTCCAGGCCGTGCGTTACGGCCAGGCCCTCCATACCGCGGCGCGAGGCGCCAGTATCGCCGTACTCGACCAAACCGAGCAGGTTGAAGGCGTCCATGAGCGCGGGCGTGGTGCCGCCCGCGGCCAGGCACGGACCGCGTCGCTGCGGACCGGTGCGCACTGTGCCCTGGGCAACGGTGATCTGCGAGTCGCCGCCAATGCCGATGGACTCCACGTACACTGCGCGCACCAGGCTGGGCCGTCCTTCGATGGCAATGCCCTCGCGCTCGAGTAGGGGCTGACCATCGGCGAACAGGGCGATGTCTGTGGTGGTGCCGCCGATGTCGAGCATGAGCGCGTCGGTCTCAGCCGGCACTGTGGCGAGGATGCCCATCACCGAGGCGGCCGGACCAGAGAAGATTGACTGCACCGGTGTGTCCAGGGCGCGCGCCAGTGGCATGGTCCCACCGTCGGCCTTGAGGATGTTCACCTCGGCCTGCAGGTCAAACCCCTTGAGACTTCGGTCGAGCGCCGCGGAAAAAGTGCGGAAGGTGCGCCACACCGCAGAGTTGTAGTAACTGGTGTGGATGCGGCGGCCAAAGTTGAGCTGACCGGAGACGAGGTGACCGGTGGAAACGAACTCGGCCCGGTCGGCGAGCTTCTCGGTAATGGTGTTTTCGTGCGCCGGGTTGCGCGGCGAAAACTTCCCCGCCACCGCAAAGCTGCGCACGCCCGCGGCCATGCAGGCATCAATGGCCTGGTCGAGTCGGGCGGTGTCGAGCGTCAGCGTCTCGTTGCCCAAGTGGTCCAGACTACCGGGGATGAGGTGGTAGTGGTCGCCAATGCGATAGTGCTCCGGGTCAATGCCTGGTCCGCCGACCACGAGCACGCCCACTGGCTCGATGCTGCCGGTGACAATGGCGTTGGTCGACAGAGTGGTACTCAGGTTAAAGGTGTGCACCCGCCGTGGGTCCTGACCAACGAGGATCGACTCCAGCACCTGGGTGATCGAGGCGAGCAGGTCGTCAGCGAGGGTGGGGGCCTTGGCCGCGGCAATCAGCCGGGTCCCGTCAATGAGCACACCGTCTGTGTGGGTGCCGCCGATATCGATACCTATGCGCATGGCAACTCCTTACGTGAAGGGAAAGAGGTAGACAGCCCGGCCCGCGGCCGGAATCAGTTGTGCGACTCCAGTGCCCGGGTGTACGCGGCGCGGACCTGGGGGGTGAAGCAGACGATGAGCACCTCGCGTGGGGTCCCGTGCTGGTCGACAAAGGACCTGATCGTGTCCACGGCAATGCGAGCTGCCTCGTCCAAGGGATAGCCGTACACCCCGCAGCTGATCGCCGGAAAGGCGATGGTCTCGATAGTGTTGGCCGCCGCGATTTCCAGCGAGCGGTAGTAGCAGCTGGCAAGCAGGGTCGGCTCGTTATGGCTGCCACCCCGCCAGACCGGGCCCACGGTATGAATAACGTATCTGGCCGGCAGGCGGAAGCCGGGAGTGAGGACCGCGTCGCCGGTCGTGCAGCCACCGAGGGGAAGGCAGGCCTCGAGCAGTTCCGGACCCGCGGCCCGGTGAATGGCGCCGTCCACGCCGCCGCCGCCCAGCAGGCTCTCGTTGGCGGCGTTGACGATGGCGTCGATCTGCAGGGTGGTGATGTCGGTGTCAGTCAGGGTGATCATAACGGTCTCCTTGCGGGCAGGGCGGGGGGCCGCCGGACACGGGCGGACAAGCAAGAGTGTACGGAAAAATCCTGGAAAGGTCAACGCCGGCGGGTTTGTGGCTGGAGGGAATAGGCCGGGGACGGCCCGGTTGAGCGAACGTAGCAACCTGCATGAAAAAACCCCCGGAGGAATATCCGCGCGGGCGGCAGGGAAAGAGCCCGGGATCTGTCGGTTCCTTGAGCGAGGGCAGTGAGGACCGGTAGGATCGGGTGAAGGATCTCGAGCTGTTGACCAGTGGCGATCCCCAGCCTGGCGGCGATCTTGCCAGTGTCCGCGCCCTTCAAATCTACGCCGACCTGGGCGCCGTTCATCACCCCATCTCTTCGTTTTTTAAGAAGGTACGAACAATCTTTCATACCGAAAGACGCAAAACAGGCAGCGGTGCTCCATTGTTGGAGCTGTCTTAGCCCGGGAGAAAACGACCAGCAGACTCTACCAGTTTTTCTCCTTCTTTTTTTTCTGGTTCCGAGTATAATTAGGGTTTTCCGGCTACCGTCCGCACCGGCCGCGACCTGATGGTCGCGGCCGTTCTTTTTTTCAAGGAAACGATCTCATGTTGCAAGCTACCAACATCGCCCTC
>JAVEYP010000011.1:0-12841 GCA_034003445.1 Desulfobulbus sp. | reverse complement strand
AGCCGGCAACATGGGGAGAGTTGCTATGGGCGTGAAGAACAGTCAACAGGTGTAAGAGCGGCAGTAGACAGCGGGCCAACTCTACCACCGTGACATCGAAAGGTTACCGGCTCTCGGTATCGAGGCCGTTATCAGGCTTGCCTTGCCCCACTTCCTCCCATGCATTGCCTGGCAAAGTCGGGTGGGTGACCCACCTGGCATTGGTAGTTTGAGTATCTCATCAGCTGGTGTGGATGTAATGTAGAGAGAAATCAAACGCGCGCAAAACGACAAAAATTAGAGCCAAATAGCAAGCTCATAGGCATGAGTCGCAGTCGAGAATAACAAGGCTTTTACAGCTCTGCGCTCTGCTCTGTTTCGTGAAAAAAAAGAGAGGCACGCCGATCTCTCGGGTGCCTCCTGGGCGGTAGCACCATCGCGCTGATTATCGACTCCGAAATCCCTGAGAATGCTACGTGAAATGGCCAGGAGCCCAAATTTTGGGTTGAGCTGAGTCTGAACTGTAAGAAAAAGGGCTAGCATCTCTTTTGTTTCGAGATGTTAGCCCTTATTTTTATTGGTGTCCGGAACGAGAATCGAACTCGCGCACGGCACGGGAATATTTAGTGAATGTTTTTATTCGTTTTCAGTGAACAGCCCTCGCCGATGACCGTGACGGAACTCAGGCTCAAGGCGGCGTCGGCGCTGCTCGAGCTGAGAAGCAAACCGAAAAACGGGTGCAGCACTCCCGCCGCCACCGGAATTCCGAACGCTTTGTAGAAAAAGGCGAAAAACAAGTTCTGGCGGGGATTTCGCATGGTGGCACGACTGAGGTAGATGGCCTTAGCAATGCCGCGGAGGTCGGCTTTTACAGGATGATGCCGGCGCTTTGCATGCGCATGGTCACACAGCTCGTCCTTTGTGGTTGCGTTGCAACCACCCCGCCACCGGCCAAACAGTAACGTGAGCGGTGGGGCACGCAGCAGTTTCATTTTCAGAACTGCCAACGTAGACCACCCCCCCATCCGTACTCGGAATGCCATTGGCCCATTAGAGAAAAATTCTTGCTCAGCATGTAGCTTGCGCCCGCCCGGACTTCCCATTGCTCCCCTGTGTCATATTCGGCCTCCGAAAAAATCGCGAGCCGCGGGGTGAATTCCAATTGCTTGCTGACGGCGAATTGGAATTCGCCGTCGGTGTCCACCCGCACATGGGATCCAATGTTGAGGGGCAACAGGTAACGCAGGCCGAAAACACCCTCGTGCTTGTCGACGCTATCATCGACTCCTTCGAGATCGACCCCGGCAAAAACGCTGGCAAAACGGTTTAGATAGTAATCGTAACTGGGCACAACCTCCCACTCCCTGTCGTCGACGCGCTGCCAGCCGGCTTGCCATTCGGCGGAGAAGATGTGTCTGGTGTTCGCGTAAACCAGCTCCCCCTGGGTCATCTGCGACAGCGCGTCCACCTGGCCATGCAGATAAAACGGATCCTGATAGAGTCGATCGCGGACGGCGACGGTGGCTGGGTCGGCGGTGAAGCCCTGATAGTGCACTACCCGGGCCATACCGCTTTCCATGTGATAGAGCAGGTGGCAGTGAAAAAACCAGTCGCCGAACTCTTCCGCCGCAAATTCAATCACTGTGGTCGCCATAGGGGCGACATCAACGGTGTGTTTGAGTGGCGAGTAGTCACCTTGGGCATTGAGCACACGGAAAAAGTGACCGTGCAGATGCATGGGGTGATGCATCATGGTGCGGTTGATCATGATGAATCGTACCGTTTCATCTCGTTTGACTTCTATGTGATCGGTTTCGTACAGCGGTTTGTTGTTCAGAAACCAGACGTAACGCTCCATGTCGCCGTCAAGGGTGAGGCGAATTTCGCGGACCGCTTTTGAAGAATCGAAAGTGGTGGGCTGCAAGGCGCGCAGTTTGTGGTAAGGCGCCCCGGGACGTTCGGGGCTCATGCCGTCGGCAGCCAATGGGTCTTTTGAACTCACGTCTTCTGCCAGCAGCCCGAGCCAGGTGCTCTTCGGTGCGGCGGGTTTCGCATGGGAAACCGTTCCCGTATCCATCGGCTTCGTATCCTGCGCCATACCGCTCATGTCGTGACCCTCATGTTCCACCGCGGGCGTGGAGGACATCATGGCCTGTT
The DNA here is from genome assembly GCA_034003445.1 of Desulfobulbus sp. Taxonomy (GTDB): domain Bacteria; phylum Desulfobacterota; class Desulfobulbia; order Desulfobulbales; family Desulfobulbaceae; genus Desulfobulbus. The sequence continues at coordinate 10,705 of JAVEYP010000011.1, read as the reverse complement.
TTGCGTTACCTGTCTCCGGCATCGTGGCGTCATGATCCATCCCCTTTATTCCGTCCATTTCCTTCATCCCGCCCATGCCGTTCATGCCCGGCTGATCAAAATTGCCCGCGTGGACGGCGTGGTCCGGCATTCCCATCGAGCCGCCCGGAGTTAAGGCCAGCACCTGTTTGAGCGTGAGGCCGCCCATGCTGGCGTAGAGATTGGGGAATGGGATGTCCGGCGCAGCGTGCCGTGGGCCGGAACCAATCCACAACGAGGTCTGTCCTGAACTATCATGGGCCGTGGCGCGAAACTCGTAGCTGCCTTCTGCCGGCACCGTGACGATGACATCATAGGTTTCGGCCACGCCGATCAGCAGCCGCTGTTCGTCGAAGGGTTGCAGAGGTACTCCGTCCGCCGCGACAACCCGCATCGGGCCGCCGGCAAACTGGAGATAGAAAAATGTAGAGGAAGAACCCGCGATAATCCGGAGTCGGACCTGTTCACCCGGCCTGGCAGCCAGGGGTTGCTCGGAAGCGCCGTTGAGGAGAAAGCGATCATAGTACACATCGGAAAGGTCCATGGGCGGCATGCGCTGGAGTTCCCTGGAAAAATACGCCCCCAACATACCCAACCGGGCCGCGCCGAGAACACTTTGCCCGCTGCCTTTGCGGATAGAATACCATTCGCTGCCGCGTTTGAGCGTGTGCAACACCGAACCCGCATCCTCGTCCGCCCAGTCGGACAACATCACGACATGATCGCGGAGCCGGTCGAAGGTAGTCTCCTCCTTTGGTGCGATGACCAGTGCACCATGCAGACCACGTTGTTCCTGCAACATGGTATGGCTGTGATACCAGTAGGTGCCGGATTGCCGCAGATCGAACTCATAAGTGAACGTCCGGCCCGGCGCGATAGGTGGAAAGGTCACGAAGGGTACGCCGTCCATAGCATTGGGCAGGAGCATGCCATGCCAGTGAATCGACGTCTCCACGTCCATTTGATTGTGGACGCGAATCACGGCGTGGTCGCCCTCGGTGAAACGCAGTGTCGGTCCCGGCAACTGGCCATTGATCGTCATCGCCCTGGCAGGTTGACCGGTGAAGTTAACCTCCTGCCGGGCAATGGTGAGATCGTATTCCACCGTCGCCGCCAACGACATGGTCACCGGCATAAAAAATGCCAGCCCGGCTAATAACGCCGCCACGGATTTCATGAGGCGTATGGACATATGACAATCGACCCTCCAAAAATAGTCTAGTATTTTCATCCCTTCCTCCGATCAGGGTGCCCTGGTCTGCTTCAGGATTGAGGCAGTACTGAATTTCAGAACTTCTTCAGCTGTTCTTCCATTACTTACCAATACCCCATGTACACAAGCCGAAAACGACGACCAACATCGTGACGGCTATGGCCTCATTGCCGAACAGTGGAGCTTTATAGCTTGCCTAACGCGGAGGCGACATTGGGATCCTCTCCTCCACAGGCGTTGTCCTCTGACGCAGGCATGCTGAACGCGAGCAGCCGCAGCGCGTTCAAGACGACGACGAGCGTCGAGCTTTCGTACAGCGCGACTGCTGGTCCGATACCAAGTCCGTAGATCGTCGCCGGAATCAGCGTGAACTACCTGATTGCGACCGACCGTTTCGACCTGAGTACGGAGCAGGTCATGCTCGCGTACAAACTTCGCTGGAATATCGAGACGTTTTTCGGCTGGTGGAAAAAGCATCTGCACGTATATCATCTGTTTGCCAGGAGTAAAAACGGCATGCTGGTTTAGATTTTGTCCGGCCTGATCACCTATCTGTTGTTGGCAATCCACTGCCATGAAAATCACGGTGAGCGGGTGTCCATCCGCCGAGTGCGACAACTCCGACACCAAATTCAGAACAAGGCACGCCAACTCTTCGGCGCCAAGCCGACAGGATCACACCGCCATGGGAAGCGGCAACAAGGCAACCGGTAACGAGGAAAGAGACCGAAAATATATACGATTTCCTAACCGGACAATGCTGGCAATGAGAAGTAAAAATTTTTATTTTGTGGGGTCTGGGCGACAAAGAAATAAGGGCTAACATCCCTTTTGTTTCGAGATGTTAGCCCTTGTCTTTACTGGTGCCCGGAACGAGAATCGAACTCGTACAGCCAAAGGCCGAGGGATTTTAAGTCCCTTGCGTCTACCAATTCCGCCATCCGGGCAGGATCGCGTTTTTTATACCCGCCCGCCGCGGCTTTGTCAAACGGCAAATTCCGTAAAGCTGTTGAAGTTACAGCATGTTATATTGGCACAAAGGCTGGTCCGCGAGAGGCCCTGCTACCGTGCCCGCACGAGTAACCGCTTCGTTTTCTGCAGGAAAAATATCTACAATCCCCATCATCGCTAGCCGTCTTGTCTTCTAGGTTGTTGAGGTTGCTTGATAATCCCGTTTTTGGACGCCCATTATTTGCGTGCTTATCCCCGCTGGTAAACAGGAGCGAAGTCAGCGCAGCGGTCGGCTGCTGGAGACCAGTGCCGCGCTCTGGCCGGTTTCAATGGTTCGTCATTTTTTCGATCACCAGCAGTAGCTTTAGGCCAGTCTTGGGCAGGTAATGATGTTTGGTCGTTGAGTTTTTTGGAGGCCGAGGCAAAACACTCTTACCTGCTGGTTAAGTTATCGTCTTGTTCTTTTGACAGAATATCTGTATATAAATTCAATATTCTAGCGACCAACCTCGGGTTGGTCGCTCTCGTGACCTAATTAGTGGGCAAGGAGTGGGGAAGACCGCTGTACGGATAGAGCCTGCGTCACCGTGCGCAGAGCCGCTGCATTTTATGCATCCCGTTATGTCGGGATTGACCGTTGACAAGCATTTGGTAGGGTCGGACTTGACTGTTTTTTTCCTTCCTCTTTCTTTCCCTATTGATGCAACCTGTCCGCAGGCAGGAAAACGCACCATCCACAGTTTCCTGATAAAGGGCGACCCAGAAGGCTGGGGCGCAGTTTCCAGGCATCCTTTCATTTCACTTCAGGGAGTAGACAATGATCCAGCAGATGTTCGGGGTCAAAACGGTGCAAGCTCTTGTTCCTTTTTTTCTGGGCTTTGTTCTGCTTTTCGCTGGCACCGCTTGGTGCGACACTGGCACCAACCCCATTCCTAGCGCAGAAAGCAGTGCCGCGGTCGCAGCCGTCAAGGAGGCGAAGGTAGACATGGCGTTGAACCCTGAGGCGAGAGCCGATAAGGTTTGGCAGGCACTCTATACTTTGTCCAATCAGGACCTGATGGATTTGATGCAGGAGACCGGCATGGAAATGCCCATCTACGAGCAACTCACTCAAATGCACCCCGCGGCCGAAGAGGTCTCCGGCCCTGTAGTCGGTGATGAACCACCTGTTCCGGTCGGCAACGCCCAGGTGCAGCAGGCCCTGGAAACAGCCCTGACCCAACCGGACAAGCGGCAGTTCATCGTGTTCCTATTGAGCAACTATATGCTCAATAACTCTGACTATTGATTTCCAGGAGGCCCACGTCATGACAACCGAAACCTTCCCCATCGACAGACCCGGACGTACGCTGCGCCAGCGGCCTGGTGCCGCCTTTTTCCCGCTGCGCGCCGTGGGACTCCTGCGCGCGCTGCTGTTTCCCCTGGCCGTGGTCGTCACCGTGCTGCTCGCCCTACCGGCCTTGAGCAAGGCCGACAACACCATCAGCGGCAGTGTTTCGCTTCCGTCCGGTACCGCACCTGCAGGTGGCCTGCAAATCGGGGTTTACGCCGTCAATCAGGACGGTTCAACGGGTGAGGTGAGCTATACCTCTGGTACTATCCCGAACGGTCAAACAAAGGTCCCCTACACGTTATCTGTGCCATCCCTCGTCAACGCCCAGTGGTTGATCTACTATGTTTATGGGGGAAACGAAGCCTATGTCCGAAACGGGTACTACAGCAGCACGACGGGCACCCTATGGCAGCCCAAGCCGGCCGCCACCCCTTTGCCCGGCGGGCAGGACTATAAAAACATCAACCTGACTCTGCTGACTGGCAAGACCATCAGCGGCAGTGTTTCGCTGCCGTCGGGTACCATAACTGCAGACGACGTATACATCGTCGTTACCGCAGCCGACATTCAAAACGGCCCAGAGTATGAGAATGTTTCCACCTCTGTTGTCATCAAGGCCGGCCAAGCAAGCGCCTCCTACAGGCTGAGGGTGGTTCCCAATGCTAATGCCTCGTGGCAGGTTTCTTATTTCTATTTGGGGGACGAAGCCTATGCCCGTGCAGGTTACTACAGCACGGCGGGGACCCAAGGGAAGCCCGTGCAGGCCACCCGCCTGCCGGGCGGGAATGACCATGGCAACATCAACCTGACCCTACTGGCTAGTGACGATGAATTTTGGCCGATGATGATGCCGGCGATCATCAACAAAGCAAACAAGTAGGATGTGCAACCAGCCCACTGAGAGCAGGAAGGACTGTGGCTCCTTGTGGTGCGCTTGATAACGGCCGGTCCGACAAGCAGGCAAAATGACCCTACCTATCACCGTTGAAATCCTCTCCATTGGCAATGAACTGCTGCGTGGCGAGATCCTTGACACGAACACGCAGTGGCTCTGTGGGCTGGTCACCGGCCGTGGCGGATGGGTGGGGCGGGTTACCCTGCTGCCTGATGTGGAGGACGAGATTGCCGAGGCGGTTCGCTCGGCTATTGACCGCGGGGTGGACGTGCTCATCACCTCCGGCGGGCTCGGCCCCACGGATGATGATCTGACCCTGGCGGCAGTCGCCCGGGGGGTTGGGGTGGACTTGGTCTTGACCCCGCTGGCCCGCGACATGGTGCGGGCCAGTTACGACGACTTCCACGCCCGCGGCATCATCGCCGCGGGTGGTCTCAATCCCTTCCGCGAGAAGATGGCCCACCTGCCAGCTGGAGCCGAGCCGCTCGTCAACCCGGTGGGCACCGCGCCTGGGGTACTGCTCCAGGTCGGGAACACGGTCATCATCAGCCTGCCGGGCGTGCCGCCTGAACTGAAGGCCATTGTCAGTCAGACGCTGGCTGGTTTCCTTGACCGCACCTTTGGTCGCGGCAGTTCCGCCTCGCGCTTGCTCACCGTACGCTGCAACGATGAGTCGATCATGGCCCCGGCCCTCACAGGGGCGGTGGCCCGTCATCCCCACGTCTACATCAAGTCACTCGCCCGAGCCCTGGGCGAGGTTCCTGAACTCGACATCCTCCTCCTGGCCACCGGCGACGACCTGCAGGGATTGCAGCGAGAGGTCGATGCGGCCCGCGCTGACCTGGAGCAGGGTCTGACCGCGCTCGGCTTAGTATACCGCGACAAGGCTTAAGGTGCGGCGGCCGCGGTTCAGCCGTCTGTCGCGGGCTCGATTAGTTCCTGCTCGCGGAGAAAGCTGCGCCCGGCTAGGGGCAGCAGCAGGCTGAAGCTTGCTGCGAGCACGAGAAAGCCTGTGCTCAGCCCCTGGCGATCGCTTACCCAACCTATTACCGGGCCGCTGACCACATAGCCCAGGCGAAAGATCAGGTTGTGCAGGCTGAGGATGGAGGCACGCATCTGCCGGCTGCCGTGGTGCTGGAGCACGCTGCGCAGCACCGGGCCTTGCAGGCCTCGCATGGCGGTGAGCAGGTAGTAGAACAGGAAACTCCCCACCGCGGCGGTCAGCCCCAGGCCGAGGTAGGCGGCCACGATCAACACTCCGAAGAGCACACACATACGTCGCAGGCCGATTGCGGCCAGCAGCCGATGACTGTGGTAGGCGCAGAAGGCCACGGTCAGGTTGGCGCCGGCCCAGATGGGCCCAAACCAGGCGAGCGGCACACCGCACTCGCGCATGAACGGCTGCACCAGCCACACCGGGTAGAAGCTGGCCAGGCCAAGCAGCATGCCAAAGACCATGGTCGTCCGCAGGACGGGCTTGTCTTTCAGGGCATAGCGGCTGATGCGCGCCGCCTCCTGGAAATGCGAGGTGACTTTGTGCTGGTCTCCGCGGACTGCGGGTTCGCGCAGCGAAAAGGCGAGCAGCAGGGCCAGGCTCCAGGCGCCGATCTGAACGATAAAGGGCAAGAGCGGCGCGCTCACGTAGAGCAGGCCCGCGCACAGGGCACCGGCCGCCTCGCCGGTCTGGGCCCAGGTCACCATGCGGCCGTCTAAGCGGTTGTACAACTCCGTCCGTCCCCCTTCCTCCAAGGTCTCATAGAGCAGGGCCGTGTCCGAACCGCTGATAAAGGCGAAGCAGACGCCGAGCAGCATCTCCGCACCGATCACATGCCAGAACGACCCGGCCACCAGGTAGACGGACCAGCCGGCAATGCCGAACACGCAGGCGATGATCAGAGACAGCCGGTAGCCGAGTCGGTCGCTGACATAGCCCGAGGGATACTCCATGACCAGGTTGACCCCGGAGAAGAAGACGTTGACCAGCAGGATCTCGGCCAGCGACAGGCCAATATGGTCCTGCCAGAACACGGTGATGATTGCCATGGGAAAGAGCATCATCTTCAGCGCGCTGAAGACGTACAGCTTGAGGACGTTGGCGGCGAGCATGGGCGGGGTTTGGGGGGCGGGTCAGGGGAGCGCGGGCAGGGTGATGGCCCGGTCCAGCGTGGGTAGTGTTATCAAGGCGAACAGGCGAGCCAGCGTGTGGTGAGCGAGGTTCGCTGGCTCGTTCGCGTCAGAGGTTGTGGTGGGCGAGGCGAGGGGAGGCAGGGTGCCCGCACCACTGGCCGGACGGGTTGCCCGGCCGGTGCGGAGACGACAGGAGGCCTTAGCTCGTGGAGGAACGACGCCGCCGTTGCGTCCGGGTGGCACCGCCGGATTTGCTGCGACTGGAGGCCTTAGCGCGGCCGTCCGATTTGCCGCGGACGTTGGCCCGGCCTCGTCCAACCTGCCGGGAGCGCGCCGGCTGCACATAATCGGTGACGAACAGGTTGTCCTCGGCCCACAACACCGGGATCTTGTCGCCAATAAAGTCTTCGATATCCTCAAGGTTGAGGGCGCCAACCTCGTCGGCAAAGCTGATCGCCTTGCCGCGTGCGCCGGCCCGGGCGGTCCGACCAATGCGGTGCACGTAGTCCTCGCGGTCTTCGGGCAGGTCGTAATTGATCACGTGGCTGACGGCTTCGATGTGCAGGCCGCGTGAGGCCACGTCCGTGGCGATGAGGATCGGCAGGCGACCCTCCTTGAACTCGCGCATGATGCGCAGCCGCTTTTCCTGGGGGACATCACCGGAGATCATCCGGCAGGGGAAATCGTTGGCCATCATGCGGTCGTACAGCCGCTCACCCTCGCGCTTGGTGTTAGTGAAGATAATGGTGCGCTTCATGTTGTCGCGTCGGAGCAGGCCGAGCAGCAGGGGGAATTTCTCCCGCCGACTCACGTGGTAGAGCATCTGCTCGATCGCGTCGGCAGTGATCCGCTCGCCTTCCACCAGTACCTTTTCCGGCGAGTTCATGAACTCGTAGGCCAACTCCATCACCCGCGGGTTCAGGGTGGCGGTAAACATCAGGTTTTGGCGTTTGGTAAAGGGCGGCAGGTGCCGCATGATGTAGCGCAGGTCAGCGATAAAACCAAGGTCGAACATACGGTCCGCTTCGTCGATAACGAGCATCTGCACGGCCTGCAGGCTGAACACCTTTTGCTTGAGATAGTCGATCAGCCGGCCCGGGGTGGCAATGATCACGTCCACGCCCTGGCGCAGCGCATCGCGTTGCTTGTTATAGTCAATGCCGCCGTACACGGCCTGGATGGTGAAGCCGCAGTACATGCCGAGCAGGCGGGCGTCGTTTTCGATCTGGACGACCAGTTCCCGGGTGGGCGCAAGAATGAGTGCGCGCGGATGAGAGCTGTCGGCCGCGTTTTCCAGCAGCCGGTTGAACAGGGTGATGAGGAAGGCCGCGGTCTTACCAGTGCCGGTCTGACCCTGGCCCGCAACGTCCTTGCCTTGGAGGGTGAGCGGTAGGGTCAATTCCTGGATGGGGGTGCACTCGGTGAACCCGGCCTCGGTAATGCCCTTGCGGACGCTCTCCGGCAGGGGCAGTTCAGCAAATTGCATGCATACTCCTTGTTAATATTTCCTAAGATGTTCGAAATTACGGCACAATATAGCCATTTTCGAGTGGTTAGGCAAGCCATCCTTCGGCCGGGCCAAGGGGTTGAGGTGGTCTTTATCCGGTTGCTGACGGCTGGACAAACCGGCAGGGCAGGGGACAGCCGGCGCGCGGGGGTGACCCTACCGGTTGATCACTCCGAATAGGGCTCGGCGAGCAGTTCCGCCACCTTGCGGCGACAGCGCTTGCCCCCGCAGGAACCGTCACCTAGAGCGCAGGCCGCGGCCACCTCGTCGAAGCTGCTGGCCCCGGCCTCAATGGCCTCGATCAGACGAATGAGCCGAACGCCCTTGCAGATGCAGCCAGCCTTGAGCCGGGCCAGGGTGCGTTCATCCGGCTCCATGTTCGACTCCGTGGAGATTGTGGTGGATCTGTCGGGCCAGTTCCGGGCCGATGCCCGGCACTGCGGCGAGCGTTTCGATGTCTGCCTCAACCACCCGGCGCAGGCTGCCCAGGGTGCGCAGCAGTTGTTGCTTACGCTTTGGGCCGATGCCCGCGATGGTGTCCAGGCGGCTGTGCAGCTGTTCGCGGCCACGCAGCCGCCGGTGGAAGGTGATACCGAAACGGTGGGCCTCGTCGCGGATGCGCATGAGAAAGAGCAGCACCGGTGAGTGGCCGGGCAGCAGGATGGGGTTTTTGCGGCCTGGACGGAACAGCTTTTCGCCCTCATCCGCCTTTTCCTCGGCAATGGCCGCCAGGTCGATGCGTCCCTCCAGCCCGGCGCGAGCAACGGCGGCCGCTCCCACCTGCAACTGGCCCTTGCCGCCGTCGAGCAGCAGCAGGTCGGGCAGGTCGTCTTGCTCAATGCCGCGCGCCAGCCGTCGGTCAAGCACTTCACCCATCATGGCGTAGTCGTCCGGGGTGTCTTGCGAGCGGATGCGGTAGTGGCGGTAGCGGGCGGAGGCCTGCTCGCCGTGGACAAAACAGACCAGCGAGCCCACCGCCTGCTTGCCCTGCAGGTTGGAGATGTCCAGGCACTCGATCACCTCAGGCCGCCGGTCGAGCCTCAGCCGGGCCTGGAGCGCCGTGGCCAGGGTCTCCCAGGATTGCTCCTTTTTCTCGCGCTCGGCAAAGATCTGCCTGGCGTTGGCCGTGGCCATGTGCATGAGTTGCATGCGTTTGCCGCGTTGCGGGGTGAGCAGGGCCACCGGCCCTTCGCGCAGGTCGGCCAGCCGCTCGCCGAGCAGGTCCGCGTCCTCCAGGGCCAAGGGCAGGAGCAGTTCGCGCGGTGGCTGGCGTTCGGCCGAGTAGTACTGGAGGATGGTCTGGCTGAGCAGGCTGTCGTCTTCGCCGAGCGGTTCGGGCAGGAAAAAGGTCTGCGCTCCAGTGATCATGCCGCCGCGCACGAACAGGAGCGCAACGCCCACGGACGCGTCCTGGCGGTGGATGCCGAACACGTCCTGGTCCAGGTGATGGTCGGCGACGATTGCCTGGTGTTCGGTGGTGCGGTCGAGCGCGCGGATCTGGTCACGAAAGCCGGCTGCTTGCTCAAAGTGGAGCGCTTCTGCGGCCTGTCCCATTTTGGCGGTCAGCTCGCGCACCACTTCACCGGTGCGGCCCTCGAGGATGAGGAGCACGTCGTGCACCATTTGCTGGTAGTCGGTGGGGTCGGCCCGACCGGCGCAGGGTGCCAGGCAGCGGCCCATCTGGAAGTTGAGGCAGGGCCGACTGCGCTCGTGCACGGTTTTGCAGCGCCGCAGCGGGAACTGGGCGTAGAGCAGCTGCAGGGTGGCGCGCATGGCCGTGGACGAGGAATAGGGGCCAAAGTAGCGGTTGCCGTCGCGCAGCCGCCGGCGGGTGACCACTATCCGCGGCCACTGCTCGCGGGTGGTTACCTTGATGAGCGGGTAGTTCTTGTCGTCACGGAGAATGACGTTGTAGCGCGGCCGGTGCTGCTTGATGAGCGAGGCCTCGAGGATGAGCGCCTCCTTCTCGGTGGTGGTGAGGATGGTCTCCACCCGCCGCACGCGGCTGAGCATGACCGCAGTCTTGGAGTGGGGGGGGCCGCTGTAGTGGGCGTACTGGCTGAGCCGTTTGCGCAGGTCGCGCGCCTTGCCGACGTAGAACACCTCGGTGCGGCCAAGCATCTGGTACACGCCAGGGCTATGGCTGACCGTGGCAAGGAACTCGGCGGACAGCGGCTCGGTGGTGTCCGCCTTGTCCGGTGGCCCCTCAGGGTTTGATGTAGGCGTAGCCATCCTGCTGCAGTTCGATGAGCGTGACCACCCCGGCCGGGATGATTTCGCAGCCCTCGATTAAGTTTTCCGGGGCGAGGTTGAACCGGTTGAGGGCGTTGCGGCAGACCTTGAAGCTCACCCGGCTCTGCTGCAACTGCCAGATTTCCTCCCGGTAGGGGGCGCACGCCTCATTCTGCAGCAGGGTGACCGCCGGGCCATTGAACAGGGCGATCACGTCGTAGTGGCGCTCCGGGATGGCGCGCAACAGGTTGCCGATGTTGGCCAGGCCCAGCGCAAAAGGCTTGGGGTCATCCATATCAATGTGGAACACGGCGCGGTAGATCATGCTTCCTCCGGGGAATCGCTGAGGTGAAAGGCGGCGCGGAACAGCCGCTTGGTGTAGTCGTCCTGCGGGTCGGCAAACACCGTAGCCGCCGGGCCGCTCTCGAC
>JAVEYP010000010.1:0-13112 GCA_034003445.1 Desulfobulbus sp. | reverse complement strand
CGCAAGCCAAAGCGGGAAGGCTCCGGCATAGTGCTCGATAAGCACACCAATGAACCGTTCCAGCGAACCCATGAGCGCTCGGTGAATCATGATCGGCCTATGCTCGGCACCGTCATCGCCGGTGTAGGTCATGTCGAATCGTTCAGGCAGGTTGAAGTCCACCTGAATGGTGGAACACTGCCAGGAACGTCCCAGCTGATCCTTGATCTTGATGTCGATTTTCGGCCCGTAGAACACGCCCTCGCCCGGATCGAGCTGGTACTCGAGCGACTTCTTTTCCAGCGCGAGTTTCAGGGCTTGGGTGGACATCTCCCAGTGCTCGTCTGAGCCGACTGACTTTTCGGGTCGGGTCGACAGGTACACATCATATTGATCGAACCCGAAGGTGCTGAGGACGTGCAGGTTCAGATCGATAATGTTGAAGATTTCCTCTCCCAGCTGGTCCGGCCTGCAGAAGATATGGGCATCGTCTTGGGTGAAACCGCGCACCCGCATCAGGCCGTGCAGGGCACCGGTCCGTTCGTAGCGGTAGACCGTGCCCAGTTCGCACCAGCGGATGGGGAATTCGCGGTAACTATGCTTATCAGCATTATACATCGCGATGTGAAAGGGGCAGTTCATCGGCTTGAGCTGGTACATGATTTCGTCGATTTCCATGGCGGAATACATGTTCTCGCTATAGAAATCGAGATGTCCGGAGGTCTTCCAGAGATCCTGGCGGGCAATGTGCGGCGTGTAGAGAAGCTGGTAGTCGTTGCGGTAGTGCTCATCCTTCCAGTAGTCCTCGATGAGGCGGCGGAGAAGCGCGCCGCGGGGCTGCCAGAGAATCAGTCCTGGACCGATCTGATCTTGGATGGTGAATAGCCCGAGTTGTTTTCCAAGCTTGCGGTGGTCGCGCTTGCGGGCCTCCTCCAGGCGGGTGAGGTACTGCTGCAGCTCCTTCTTGTCGGCAAAGGCGGTCCCGTATATGCGAGTGAGCATTTCCCGCTTCTCGTCGCCGCGCCAATAGGAACCGGCCACCCGCAACAACTTGAACACCTTAAGCCAGGAGGCGTCGGGAACGTGCGGGCCACGGCAGAGATCAACGAAAATGCCATGACCGTAGAGACTCACCCGATCGGCGTCCATGTCGTTGAGCAATTCAACCTTGTATTTTTCACCCAGCCCGGTAAAAAACTGGATCGCCTCATCCCGGCTCATCTCTTCGCGCTGGAAGGGCAGGCGGGCCTGGACGATTTCAGCCATTTTGGCCTCAATCTGCTCGAAATCATCGGGCGAAAAAGGCTTGTCTCGATCAAAGTCGTAGTAAAAACCATCCTCAATGGCCGGACCAATGGCTACTTTCACTTGATCGCCGTACAGTTCTTTAACGGCTAGAGCCATGATGTGGGCGGTAGAATGGCGGAGAATTTCATGCCCCGCCTCGGAGTGCACAGACACCGGCTCTATAACGGTGTCCTCGGTGAGCGGCGTGGACAACTCAAGCAGTCTGCCGTTACTTCTAACGGCGATGGTCTCTTTTCGCTTTTTTCCGGAAACAAGTCCCTTCAGCGCCTCGAGCACCACAGTACCCTGCGGAAACGTTTTGATTTCGCCGTCTTGTAAAGAAACTGCTATGTCTTTCATCGTGCGTGTAAAAAGGAAAGGCTAATGAGCAGAAGCGACTTCTGCGTCCTAGCCTTTCGGAAAAAATTGGTAGGCGCGGACGGGGTCGAACCGACGACATCTACCACGTCAAGGTAGCGCTCTCCCACTGAGCTACGCGCCTACTGCAATGTGCAGCGTTGAGCTTTTTATTAATAAAGCAATTCGCTTAAAAACGCAAGTCAAATACCAGCAGAGAAACAAGGTGTCAAGCAAAAATCTCTAGTGTGCACAAGCCTGTGCAGTTTTCCAACTGCGATCGCCCGAACGTTTACCAGCTGTCACAGCAGCTGTCGGATGGACTGCCGGGACTCGATGGCCCTGGCCAGGGTATGCTCATCGGCGTACTTAATGTCCATGCCCATGGGAATGCCACAGGCTAGACGGCTCGTCCGGACCAACCGTCGCTGCAACTGCTCGGCGAGATAGGAGGCGGTCGCCTCTCCCGGAACTGTCGAGCTGGTGGCGATCAGTACCTCGTCCACCACACCCGTGTCCACCCGGGCGAGCAGTTCGCGGATCTTCAGTTCCTCCGGGCTGATGCCGTCCATGGGCGAAAGTACCCCGTGCAGAATGTGATAGACGCCTCGAAAGGCGCCGGTCTTTTCGATGGCAATCTGATCGCCGGGTTCTTCCACCACACAGATCAGTCGTGGGTCTCGACCGGGATTGCCGCAGATGATGCACGGATTCGTTTCGGAAAAGGTGTGACACTGCTGGCAGAGGTGGATGGCCTCGTGCAGCGTTGCCAGGTCGCCGGCCAGGTTCTTGGCCTCGACGGCCGGCCGGCGAAGAATATAGAGCGCCAGACGGGTGGCTGTCTTGCGGCCAATCCCTGGCAATTTGGTCAGATCAGTGATGAGGCGTTCCAGTGCCGGCGGAATGACTTGCACGGCAATCAGATTAGGCCGGGAATGTTCATACCACCGGTCAACTTGGCCATCTCGGCCTTGCCCAGTTCCTTCGCCTTGTCCAGGCCGTTGTTCACCGCCGCAACGACGAGGTCCTGCACCATTTGGGTGTTTTCCGGCTGGACGAGTTGCGGTTCAATAACCAACGTCAGCAGTTCGCCCTTGCCATTGAGGGTGGCTGAGACCATGCCACCACCGGCCGAGCCGCTCACTTGCCGACCGGCCAGTTCATTTTGGACAGTGGCCAGACGCTCCTGAAACTGCTGCGCCTGTTTCATCAGTTCACCCATATTCATTGTTGTACCTCTTGCTTTTTCCCTTGCTAGGATGTTTTTTTGTTGGTCGGGGCATCGCGGCCCGGGCAGAAGCATTTGCCGTGGTGTTGTCCCCGCAATGCGGGCCTGGAGGGGTGGTGGAGCAGTCACTCTTCGGGGGAGTCTTGGGCCTCGGCGGCCTTGGCACGGGTGTTTTTTCGATAGCGCGGTCCGATGCGAATATCGCCGACCTGGCCGGAGAACACGTCTAAGGCTGTTTGTACCAGCGGGTCGTTGGCCAGGGCCCGTCGTTCCTGTTGTGGGGCTAATCCGTTGGCTGGATTGATCTCGCAGGCCACGGCCCCCGGAATCTCGTAATGGATCTTCAGGTTGTCCTGAAAAAAATCAAGGACGAATTCCGTCAGCGTGTGCACGTGCTCCCTCTGTTGAAGCAGGAGACAGTCGGCCGAATCTTCGAAGCGGATGACCAGGGTACCGTCCTGTTGCTTTACAGAGGTCGATAACTGGAGGGCAGCCGCCATCCAGCGCTGTCGCTCATGCACGTACCGGAGAAAGGCGTCCCAGTGCTGGCGAACCTTTCGCTTACTGATGCTCACAGCAGCGGGTGTAACGGTCGGAGACTCGGCCTCAGCCCGTTCCTTGGCCTGCGCTTGGAGCGGCGCAGGTTCAGATGGCGGTGCAGGTGTCGTTGCAGTTGGCGCAGCCTCCGGCGGTCGAGGCGTTTCCTCACGGTCGGTCTCTGACTCTGGTGCTTTTGTCTGGTCGGCGGCCTTCCTCTCGGGCTCGGGGGATGGCTTTGCGGTTACCGGGCGATGGGGAGGGGCAGATGCAGTGGTCGGTGCAAGAGAGGAGACTGAGGTCGGTTCCTGAACTGACGGAGGGGGTACGGGGTCCGGCTGTCCGGCAAGTATGTGGTTGAATCGGTCTACAAGTTCTGCTACCCCTACAACATCGCCAAACCGGGCCGCTTCGATACAGGCCAGCTCAAAAGCTAGTCGCGGGTGCTGGGACGATCCTACCTTTTCCACCCCTTCCATGAGCAGGTGCAGTGTGGCGGTCAGGGCGTCAATACCCTGACTGGCGGCCACGTTCTGCAGGACCTCCAGCTCTTCGTCCGTTACTGCGAGGAGATCGGCCGGCTTTCTGCTGACCTTGCAGACGATCAGGCCGCGGAACCAGGCAAGCAGATCGTTGCCGAACCGCCTGATATCGGTGCCATGGCGATAGATGTCGTCAAGGAGGCGGTAAACAGTGTCCAGATCGCCAGCAAGCAGTGCCGTGCCCAGTTCGGCCAGCAGGCGATGGCTGACGAGTCCAAGGACATCCACCACCTCGGTCGCGGTTACCTGCTGGCCGCAATAGGAGAATATTTGGTCGAGCAGGCTGAGACCGTCGCGAACGGATCCTGAGGCCTCGCGCACGATCATGTCCATGGCCTCCGGTTCCACCTGGACTCCTTCTTCGGCGGCCAACCGGTTGAAGTGATTGGCCAGTTCCTGGTGACCAAGTCGCTTCAGTTCGTAGCGTTGGCACCTGGAAAGGATAGTGAGAGGGACCTTGTGCGGTTCGGTGGTGGCAAACATGAAATACACATGCGCCGGCGGTTCCTCCAGGGTCTTCAACAGGGCGTTGAAGGCCTCGGTGGTGAGCATGTGCACTTCGTCGATAATGATGATCTTGTAGCGCGAACTGGTGGGCAGGAAACGGATTTTTTCTTTCAGTTCGCGGATTTCTTGAATACCGCGGTTTGAGGCGCCGTCCACTTCCTGGAGATCGACGCTGGCCCCGTCGGTAATTTCGCGGCAAGAGCGGCAACGGTTGCACGGTTCGCTGGCAGGGCCCTGTTCGCAATTCAAGGCCTTGGCCATGATGCGGGCAAGGGTGGTCTTGCCGGTTCCCCGTACACCGCTGAACAGGAGGGCATGCGCGACCCGTCCCTGCGTCAGTCCATTCTGCAAGGTACGAACCACTGTCTGCTGACCAACGACTTGAGCAAAAATTTGTGGTCGGGATTTTCTGGCGAGGACAAGGTAAGACAAAACGGCAACCAATGGTCAGTGATCAGGGGTGCAGGGGAGTTTGCGCCTTAGAGACAAGCGCGACATTAATTCAAAATTGCAAAAAAAAGGATAGCCAGGCACCCCTGTACACAAAAAGAGGCTCGCTACCGCTGCTTCCTTCCGGATCTGACGGGATTTGCGACTCTTTATTGCACAGGACCCGGCTATCACACTTGATGATCGATCG
The DNA here is from genome assembly GCA_034003445.1 of Desulfobulbus sp. GTDB lineage: Bacteria > Desulfobacterota > Desulfobulbia > Desulfobulbales > Desulfobulbaceae > Desulfobulbus. The sequence goes on along the minus strand of JAVEYP010000010.1, from coordinate 8,035 downwards.
GCTGTGACTGTCCGGAGGCTTTTACGCTACTGATGCTGAGAGCAGGGGTACTTTTCCTGCACTCGGGCCGGCGTCCGCGACATGAAACGAAATCTATACCCGTCAAAACCTAACGCGTCAAGAAAATTCAACAGGTTCAAAGTCTCTGCCGAGAATCCAGTCCCCGGTGCAGTTTAGTCGTTGCCCGCGCCGCAGGCCTTTCCTTGAAACAGAGCCCGCCCGTCGAGCAGAACGAGCATCCAAAAAAACTTTCGCCGTTGCGGAGGCCACGGCGAAAGAAGGTAGAGAAGATGCTGGAAAAAAAGCGAAAGCGGACGACAAGCCCGCCGCAGGTTAAAACAGGAGATCCTTGCCCAGGATGGACACGAGGTCGTCGGCGGCCCGGGTGGGGGCCATTTTGCCTGATTCCACCGATTTCTCGATTGCGGGGAGGATGTTTTGTATTTCCTGGTGATTGTAGAACCATTGTTCGAGTCCTTCGTTGACTAGGAACCACATCCATGACATAGCCTGATCCTGGCGTTTTTTGTCCAGTTCGCCGGAAGCGGTCATGATTTTTTTGTGGCTGACGATACTGTTCCAGACATCCATCAGCCCCGTTTCCTCCAGGGCGCTACAGGTCATGACCGGTGGCGACCAGTTGGGAGAGGAGGGGCTGACAAGGTGCAGGGCGGTTTCATACTGTCGTTTGGCTAGTTTGGCGCGCATGACATTGTCGCCGTCCGCTTTGTTGACCACGATGGCATCGGCGACCTCTAACACGCCCTTCTTGATGCCCTGCAGTTCATCGCCAGCACCGGAAATTTGTAGAACAAGAAAAAAATCGACCATGGAGGCAACGGTAGTTTCGGATTGGCCGACGCCGACCGTTTCCACAATGATCACATCGAATCCGGCGGCCTCACAAATGAGCATGGATTCGCGGGTTTTCCTGGCAACCCCGCCCAAACTGCCGCCGGAAGGGGAGGGGCGGATAAAGGCCATCTCATCGACCGCGAGTTTTTCCATACGTGTCTTGTCGCCAAGGATGGAACCGCCATGACGAGTGCTGCTCGGATCAATGGCCAAAACGGCAACTCGATGCCCCAAACCGGTCAGCATGGTACCGAAGCTTTCGATAAAGGTGCTTTTCCCTGCGCCCGGCACACCGGTGATTCCCAGTCGCACTGCCTTGCCGGTGTGCGGCAGCAGTTCGTTGATCACATGTTTGGCAATTTCCTGATGCGTGGGCAGAATGCTTTCGACCAGCGTGATAGTCCGGGCGAGCATTAGTCGATTCGTATCAAGGACGCCTTGGATGTAATAACTGGGATCTTTCTGCATAGCTGACCTTTCGTTGTGGTTTCGTGGAGAGAATAAGCAGACGGACGGATTATCGCCCGTCCGTCTGCTGTCTTACCGATACGTCAACAGGTTAAAATTATTTGCAGTGCTGGGCCTCAAGCATATCCAAGACCTTGCCGGCAGATTCGGTGATCGGGGTTCCCGGACCGTAGATGCCCTTGCAGCCAGCGTCTGTGAGGAACTGATAATCGCTCGGCGGAATAACGCCACCGGCGACAACCAGGATTTCGCCAGCACCCTGCTCTTTAAGTTTGTTGATCAGTTCAGGTACCAGGGTTTTGTGGCCAGCAGCCAGGCTGGAGGCGCCGATAACATGGACGTCGTTCTCGATACCCATCTTGGCAGCCTCTTCCGGGGTTTGGAACATCGGGCTGATGTCTACGTCAAAGCCAAGGTCGGCGTAGGAGGAAGCAACAACCTTGATACCACGGTCATGGCCATCCTGACCCATCTTGGTGACCAGGATACGCGGCCTGCGGCCGGTCTTGGCCATGAAGTCGCCAGTCCGCTTGCGCAGGGCTTCGATAATCTGGGCACTATCGCTGTTGACTTCGCTGTACTCGGAAGAATAGGCGCCAGAGACGCACTGAGTGGTGGCCACATAACGTCCGAACACTTTTTCCATGGCGTCAGAAATTTCTCCAACAGTTGCCCGAGCCTTGGCGGCTTCAATAGCAGCCGCGAGGAGGTTCTCTTCACCGGCTGCGGCTTTGGTAATAGCTTCGAGACAGGCCTCGCATTTGGCGGTGTCACGGGTCTTCCTGATGTGGTTAATGCGCTCGATTTGCTCCAGGCGGACGCTGTCCGGTACCTCAAGGATGTCGAAGTCGAGTTTTTCTTCTTTGAGACGGTACTTGTTGACGCCAACAATGACGTCTTTGCCCTGGTCGATACGGGCCTGGCGACGGGCTGCGGCTTCTTCGATGCGCATCTTCGGCATGCCGGAGGCGATGGCTTTGGCCATGCCGCCCATCTCTTCGATCTCTTCGATAATCTTCTCTGCTTCCTGAACGATCTCGTTGGTCAGCCACTCGACATAATACGAGCCGCCCAGCGGATCGGCTACTCGACAGATCTGGGACTCTTCTTGAATGATGATCTGTGTGTTCCGGCCGAGGCGGGCAGAGAACTCAGTCGGCAGGCAGACAGCCTCGTCGAAGGAGTTGGTGTGCAGCGACTGGGTCCCGCCCAGAACTGCGGACATGGCCTCAATGGTGGTGCGGATGATGTTGTTGTACGGATCCTGCTCGGTCAGTGACCAGCCGGAGGTCTGTACGTGGGTGCGCAGCATGGACGATTGCGGCTTTTTCGGGTTGAACTGCTGCATGAGCTTGTACCACAGGAAGCGGGCAGCGCGCAGCATTGCGATTTCCATGAAGAAGTTCATACCCACGCCGAAGAAGAAGGAAAGGCGTGGGGCAAAGGTATCGATTTCCATGCCCGAGCGTAGAGCGGCGCGAACGTACTCAACACCGTCCGCCAGAGTAAAGGCGCACTGCAGCACGGAGTTTGCCCCGGCTTCCATGATATGGTAGCCGCTGATGCTGATCGTATTGTATTTCGGCATGTTCTTGGAAGAATAAGCCATAATGTCGGACACGATCCGCATGGAGGGCTCCGGCGGATAAATGTAGGTGTTTCGGGTCAGGTACTCTTTGAGGATGTCATTTTGGATAGTGCCTTGCAGGTCCTCCTGCTTAACGCCCTGCTCTTCGGCAGCAGCAATCCACATGGCCAGAATCGGGAGAACAGCGCCGTTCATAGTCATGGAGACGGTCATCTTATCCAGCGGGATGCCGTCGAAGAGGATTTTCATATCCTCGATGGAATCTATGGCAACGCCGGCCTTGCCAATATCACCAGAAACGCGTGGGTTGTCCGAGTCGTAGCCGCGGTGGGTGGAAAGGCTGAACGCTACCGACAGACCCTTCTGACCTGCGGCCAGGTTTTTGCGATAGAACTCGTTGGAGGCCTTGGCAGTGGAGAATCCGGCATACTGACGGATGGTCCAGGGTCGACCGGCGTACATGCTGGCCATGGGCCCACGGGTGTAGGGAGCTACGCCCGGGAACATGCTCATGGACTCGAGCCCTTTGAGGTCCTCATCGTAATACATACATTTGACAGTGATGTCTTCCGGCGACTTCCAATTCAGCGTGTCCGGGGATTTCCCCTTCATCTGCTTGGTCGCCAATTCTACCCATTGCTCGTAACCTGTTGCCATGTCCTTTGCTCCTTGTGGTTGCTTGAGGGGGAATTCCCCCAGTTGTAGATATAAACCGACCAAACCAACGTCAACCGTTGCAAACACATGGAAGGCTGAGGTTGGTGGCGGGTTACAAAACCCCTCAGGATTTCGTTGCCGCGAAGGCCTGAGAGGCGATAAAATTCTTACATACGCTGAGAAAGCTCGACCAGAATGCCGCCGGTCGCCTTGGGATGCAGGAAGGCGATCTTGCAGTTGCCGGCTCCCATGCGGGGAGTCTTGTCGATGAGCGCTACGCCTTTTTCCTTGAGCTCGGCCAGCGCTGCCTCGATGTCTTCCACCTGGAAGGCGACATGCTGGAGCCCGATTCCTTTCTTCTCGATGTATTTGGCGATCGGGCCGTCCGGGGAGGTCGAAACGAGCAGCTCCACTTCACTTTCACCAACCGGGTAAAACGCGGTGGTGACTTTTTGCTCTTCTACGGTCTCCGACCCATGCAGTTTGAGACCAAGGACGTCTGACCAGAATTTACTACCTTCTTCCAAACTGTTAACTGCGATGCCGAGATGGTCGATTTTCAGAATTTTCATGCTGTGCTCTCCTTGCTGTGGAATGATTTGCTGGACTATTCCATACACGTAAACGCTGAGATGAGCAGCTCTGCTGCCAGAACGCTCTCAGCATAAGTTAAGTCCGAAGGTTACGAACCATCGGACACCTAACTATTCCTCGGGACCTGAACCAGGATACAAAAAAAGACCGAAAAACGACCTGACACACTCCAGTCGTTTCCCCGGTCTTTTTACCAACCGATCAAAGTCGGCCATTTGTATCACTAGTAGTGTCCAGTCGCTTTGCACCATGCGCTATGCCTATTTTCCTCAAAGGTTATATCCCGAATACATCGCGATATCTGTTCGTTTGCCTGCTCGGCCAGTTGCTGCCGTTGACCGCGAATCTGGGTTTAGCGCTGCAAAGGAAAAGACGCTGGCTATTTTCTCTAATTTACTGCGTACCTCATCTCTTTATCCATGCGTACGCGCGGTGCGACAAACATGGGCAGGTAGAATTTTGATTGTGGAACCAAGACTATCGGCCCCTTGCAAAAAAAGTGAACGGTTTCGGTAAATTCAAGCAGAAATTAGCATTTTCCTATTTGAAGTTTCCTCTTTTGTCAACAGCAAAATAAAAGAGGAAAAGAAACCGAATCACTGTTCACACGTATTACTCGTTAAAATAACACGATAAATTTTTATTGGGAAAAACGAAACCCGCCTCCGGTTAGCGGCTTGTGGCCAACTCGGTGTTGAAAGCCACCGGTCTCTTGCCGGCATACTAAAAACGAGGACCTTCAGACACGTGCGAAAAGTTTATCTCTCACACTCAAGTAGTATAATACCAGAAGTGGCCCGGTTTGCACGAGAAACCATCCGGACCAGACAGCCTCAACCTCTGCACGCAACTCCCCCTCTATGTCGGTGGCCAAGGAAAATTTTTTGATCGAAAGAATGACGCTCCAGTTGTTGTCGGGTCGAGTAAGGTGTACTACTTTCCCGGGTTTAAGGAAAAAGCGGCCAACAAGGTTTGACCCCTGATATTTTCAGGTACGATCACGAAGAACTGGCTATACAATTCAGGGCACATCAATTGTTTTCGAAACGGAGATACGCATGAAAATCTATACCCGCGGTGGCGATAAGGGAAAGACAAGTCTTTTCTCAGGAGAACGGGTGTCCAAACACCACCTCCGCATTGAGGCGTACGGCGACCTGGATGAACTTAATTCCCTCCTCGGGGTAGTGGCGGCCTATCTCCCTGCTGGGGAAGACGGACTGCGCCAGGATATCGATGGTATCCAGGCCACCCTATTCAATGCCGGGGCTTGGCTGGCGACGACCCCTGATTCTTCTGCGACAAGCTACCTGACGCCGCTCACGGAGGCCGTTTGCAAGGAATTGGAGGGTCGCATCGACGACTTGTCCGAGACGCTAACGGTCCTTAAGGCGTTTATCCTTCCGGGCGGCGAACCGCCTGCCGCACTGGCTCACGTGGCGCGAACCGTTTGCCGGCGCTGCGAGCGGCGATTGAACGAACTGATCGAAAGCACAAACGACAACGCCGGTGGCTTGGCACCCGTCCAGGTGTATGTAAACCGTCTTTCTGATTATCTGTTCGTGCTGGCCCGTTATCTCAATAAACAGGCGGGCGTGGCAGACAAAATCTGGAAAAAATAGCGCGGTAAGGCGTGCGGTCCTGTCCGCACAGGATGCTGTGGAATTGACGCGGGGAAGGAGAATAGTCCTGCGCTCCGGGGGCTTGCGATCGGCAATCGGCCAGTGAAGGACGATGCGCGTTTGCCTCACCGTGCCGTCATCACTGCTTGTTGTTATTTGCTGCACTGATCGAAAATCGAACGTCTCCGAGAGAACCTGTTTCTGAGACCCTGCGGATTGCTCAGCCGGCATGGTCCTTTGATTCGCCTGATAGGTGGTCCTTGCCGTCAGCACACTGCCTTTCATAGCATGCCTCGCAGATGATGTTGTCGTCCGGGTCGTACCGTTCCACCATGATATGAGGATGGAGGAGGGGCAGGGAATCACCGCAGCAATGGCATTTCAAGTCAAGGCCGGGCGGGCTGAGATTGATATGGCTATGGTTGTCGTGATGATCCGTCATGCGGTTGTCTCTCCTGAGGTATGTGCTGGTTGAAGCAATCCTGTTGGTATAAATGACAGCACTATTCGTTGTGCCTTAAACTCGCCACCTCTTCTAATAAAGTTGGTCGGGTATTCCGTTGCAGGCGGGCCACCTGTTTTGGTCATCCACTGCCGACCTGAGCGGTGGCAGCAACCTTTCTCGTCTCCTCCAGAATCTGTCACTCGATTTTCTCCGTGTTGTCCCCACTTTACCCTTAACTCCTTTAGGAAAATCGACGTTTCTTTAAGCGGGTTTCGCACTTTTTTTGAGCTACTTAAGATGACCTCCCGGTGTGGGCCCGCAGCCCGGATGGGGTGGAACAGCGGCGGGCAGGTACGCTGACCACTCCGCTTCCCATAGCTGACCGCAACGACTCCGGCACGACATCGAGCGGGCTCATGATCACCTGGAAAAGAACCTTTTTCATACATTGCGATGATGAACTGAGACTCCGAATTATCTCTGAGGGGCGCCGGCCGGCGTAGCGAGTTAGCCGGCGACAACGGTTTCAGGCCACAGTCACCCCATGCGCTCGCAGGTAGTTTTTTAGTTCGCCGATTTCGATAGTGCCGAAATGGAACACGGACGCGGCCAGCAGGATAGTCGCCCCGGCCTGCGCCGCTTCCAGGAAATGCTGCATCTTGCCGGCCCCGCCCGAGGCCACCACCTCGGCCGAAACCGCTTCTTTGATTGCCCGAATCACTGGCAGGTCATAGCCGGTCTGCACGCCGTCTCCGGCTTTGCTGGTCGGCAGGATTACCCGCACGCCGAACCCGTCAACCCGTTTGGCCCATTCAACGGCGTCTGTGCCGGTGGCGGTGCGGCCGCCGTCGATGTAGACCTCGTAGCCCGAGGGCAGGGACGGGTTGCGGTCCACATCAATGGCCACGGTCACCTTGTCAGCCCCCAATTCTTTGACCATGGCAGCGATCATCTCCGGCTGGCGAAAGGCGGCGCTGCTGGTTGAGATTTTGTCCGCGCCGGCGGCGAGCACTGCTTCGGCGGTCTTCAGGTCGACGATGCCGCCGCCCACGGTGAAGGGCACGGAGGTGACCGCGGCCACCCGTGTGACTACGTCAAGCATGGTGGCCCGACCTTCGACCGTGGCGGTGATGTCAAGCAGCGCCAGCTCGTCCGCACCGGCCGCGCAGTAGGCCCGTGCGCAGGCGACCGGGTCGCCGGCGTCGCGGATGTCGATAAAATGAACGCCCTTGACAACGCGCCCGTTCTGCATATCCAGGCAGGGCATGATCTTTCTCTGCTGCTCCACGGTGTCTCTCCCTTGTTCTTTTGTGGGTGATGGTCTGTCGGCCGGAGCTGCGGGGTGATACCCTCGTTCAGCTCTGCCGGCTGTGCGTAGCCCCGGTGCGGTTTGCCCAGGTGGATACAACCCTGAAACTTTACCAGCATTGGCCGGCTGCTGGGTATGGAAAACCGGGCCTATGTTTATTTTTCTCGCACCCCGCCGCAGGCCCGGCGCCGTGGGATTGTGTCTGGTCGTTTCCTGCTGCCATTCACCGAGCTTCGAGAAAGCGGCCTGAGAAAGGCGTTCCTGCTTGCATCGTCTCGGGTCCGTGCCTAGTGTGCGTACGCCGCCGAACTCCCTGTCCGCGGCCGGCACCGCCCCAAACCGGGACAGGCCTCCTCAACTCCCACAATAGCGATAGACACCCTTATGGGTTCCTCGAAAAATAGCTGCAGTAAAAGTGCAGTAAAATTTAGATTTTTATCGATAAATTAGGCAGATGTGATATTGTATCGAGAAATTATCCGGCACCCATCAGCTAA